>JAOZUU010000367.1 GCA_029938515.1 Desulfobacterales bacterium
CAACTGGCCGAGGATGACAACTTCATTTCTCACATGGATGGCGTCAGAGAAGAGTTCGCCAAGGACCTCGCCCAGGTCCGCCGACGGATTGATTATCCCTTTCAACCCCAGGAAACCATCGCCTATTTTTCCATGGAGTTCGGCCTCCATGAAAGTGTCCGCCTGTTCGCCGGAGGGTTGGGCATCCTGGCCGGCGACCACCTGAAAGCGGCCTCCAACCTCGGGTTGCCTCTGACCGGCGTGGGGTTGCTCTATCGCCAGGGGTACTTTCGCCAATTCCTGGATGAAAGCGGATGGCAGCAGGAGGCCTATCCGGAAACCGATTTATATAATTTACCCTTAAAACGAATTCGTGATGACAACGGGGATGGGCTGATCGTGTCCGTGGACGGCCCCAGCGGGCCGATCTTCGCGGCTATCTGGCGGATCAACGTGGGTCGCATCGCCCTCTACCTGCTCGATACAAACCTGCAGGAAAATTCGCCGGAAACGCGTCAGGTGACCGCCAATCTTTACGCCGGGGACCTTGAAACCCGCCTGGCCCAGGAAGCCCTGCTGGGGATCGGCGGGATACGCATGCTGGAAGCGGTAGGGCTTTATCCCAAGGTTTGCCATCTCAACGAGGGGCATTCGGCCTTTTCCAGCCTGGAGCGTCTGGCCCTGTTCATGCGAACCCACGGGACCGACCTTCAAACGACACTGGAAATTGTTCCTCGTACGACCATTTTTACCACTCATACCCCGGTGCCCGCCGGTCATGACGAATTTCCGGTGGACCTTGTTAAGCCGGTGATTGAACCTTTCAAAGAGATGCTGGGCGCTTCCGCGCAGGAAATCATCTCCTGGGGACAGCCTCCCGGCGCCAAACCGGACACCCCGGTTTCCATGTTTATTCTCGGTGCCCGCCTGGCCCAGTTTTGTAACGGGGTCAGCCGGCTTCACGGTTCCGTCGCCCGTCGCATGTGGGTACACTTGTGGCCGGAGCTCCCCGAAGACGAAATCCCCATCAGTCACGTGACCAACGGGATCCACTCGGCCAGCTGGATTTCACCGGAGCACTCTCTGTTATTCAAACGTTATGTGGATCCACGGTGGCACCTCCATTGCCAGGACCAGAAAACAGTGGATCGGATTGATGACATTTATGACGAGGAGCTTTGGCACGCACATGAAATGAATCGCTCCCGCCTGATCGTCACCTGCCGGGAACAGGCGATCAAACAATGCAATCAGCGCAACGAATCGGCGGAAGTAATGGCCGAAGCGGCATCGATTCTGGAGCAGGGGGTCCTCACGATCTGTTTCGCCCGCCGTTTCGCCACTTACAAGCGGGCCAACCTGTTATTACACGATCCGGACCGTTTCGAAGCCATTTTAACCGATGAAAACCGTCCCGTCCAAATCATTTTTGCCGGTAAAGCCCACCCGAAAGACGATGAAGGCAAGGCCCTGATCCGTGAAATCATCGAATTCCGGCGGCGGCCGGCCGTTCGGCGCAACGTGGTATTTCTAGAGAATTACAACATGCATTTGGCCCGGCATATGACCCAGGGGGCGGATGTCTGGCTAAACACGCCCCGCCGGCCGCTGGAAGCCTGCGGCACATCGGGGATGAAGGCCGCCATCAACGGCTGCTTGAATGTCAGTATATTGGATGGCTGGTGGGCGGAAGCGTATACCCCGGAAGTGGGATGGGCCATCGGCAACGGCGAGGACGGTAATGGCGACTGGGCCTATCAGGACACGATCGACGCTCAGGGCCTTTACAATGTTCTTGAAAACAACATAATCCCGGCTTTTTACAATCGTCAAACCGGTGCCCCGCCCGTTGAGTGGATTAAAATGATGAAAGCTTCCATGAAAATGGGTATGCTGCAGTATTGCAGCACGCGAATGGTGACGGAATACGATCAGCGCTTTTACTGCCCGGCGGCGGATAATGCCAACCGGTTATGTGCCGAAAACGGTGCTCAGGCCCGGTCCCTGGCCGGGCAGCATCAACGTCTGAAAGAGAGATGGAAAGACATTCGGATCGAACAGCCGGGCCGCGGTGGGAAAAAGATTTTCCGGGTGGATGATACGTTCGATTTAACTGCCAGGGTTCATCTGGCTGACCTTCGTCCGGATGAAGTGAACGTGGAATTGTATTACGGAAACATTAAATCCATTGATACGGTGGCAACCAGCCGGGTGGAGGCGATGCATGTCCTTGAGGACCTTGGGAACGGCGATTATGTTTACGGATGTACCATTACCTGCCCGACATCCGGTCGTTTCGGGTTTACTGCCCGAATTATTCCCGCGGGAGATGACTGGATTAAAAATACACCGGGACTGATTACCTGGGCGTAATTTCATTGACGATTGATGATTGCAGATTGACGATTGAAGGCGTTCGGCAATTTCAATAACAACATTACCGTGAAGATCATCAGTGATTCAACCTGAGATTAAAAATTAGGCCAAGCAATTGAATGCAATAACAACATCACCTCGAATTCTCATCGTTACTCCGGAAGTGACCTATCTGCCAGACCGTATGGGGAGTCTGGCCAACTACTTCACGGCCAAGGCCGGAGGGCTGGCCGATGTCTCCGCGGCTTTGGTTAAGGCGCTTTCCGATCAAGGGGCCGATGTCCACGTGGCTCTGCCTGGTTATCGCGCTATTTTCAAGGACCGCCTGGCGCCGTTTCTTAAGAAAGAGCAAAACGCCATGCGGAAAATCATGCCGGACGACCGGGTTCATCTGGCCCAGGACCGGGCTTTTTACTATATGAACCGGGTGTATTCGGACTATGGGGATGAAAACATCAAGCTTTCCGTTACCTTCCAGCGGGAAGTAATCAACAATATCATTCCCCGGGTTCGCCCCGATCTGATTCACTGCAACGACTGGACGACGGGCCTGATACCCGCCATGTCCCACCAAATGGGAATTCCCTGTCTGTTTACCATTCACAATATTCATACGGTTCACGAGACACTGGCCCACATCGAAGACCGCGGGATCGATGCCGCCTACTTCTGGAATTATCTGTATTATAAGTACATGGCCGAGGAATATGAATCGACGCGAAAGACCAACCCAGTGGACTTCCTGGTTAGTGGTGTATTTGGCGCCCATTTTGTCAATACGGTCAGCCCCGCCTTTCTACAGGAAATTGTCGAAGGCCGCCATGATTTTGTCGAAGCACCCCTCCGACAGGAACTGGCCAACAAAGTGGCTGCCGGCTGCGCCTTCGGTATCTTAAACGCCCCGGACCCGGCATTTAACCCTGCCACCGATCAGCATCTGAAAAAATGCTACACGGCGGCCTCCCATCCGGAAGGAAAACGCCGAAATAAAGTCTATCTGCAAAAACATCTGGGGCTGATCGCGGATGCCCGGGCGCCGGTCTTTTTCTGGCCCTCCCGCCTCGATCCGATTCAGAAGGGGTGCCAATTGCTGGCCGACATCTTCTACCAGGTGATCTCCAGGTGGTGGGAAAAAAACCTGCAAATCGTATTTGTGGCCAACGGTGATTACCAGCAGGTTTTCAGAAATATTGTGGCTCATCACGGTTTTCACAACCGGGTGGCCGTCTGCCATTTCGATGAACAATTGGAGCACCTGGGGTATGCGGCCTCCGATTTTATTCTCATGCCGTCGCGTTTCGAACCTTGCGGTCTTCCCCAGATGATTGCGCCCATTTACGGCTCCCTTCCCGTGGTCCATAACACCGGCGGGATTCGGGATACGATTACCCATCTCAACCTGGATGCCAGTACCGGTAACGGATTCGTTTTCGATACTTATGATGCGAATGGGCTGCTCTGGGCCATGGAAGAAGCCATGGGGTTTTTTACCCGGTCCAGCCGTGCAAAAAACCGCCAGATCAAACGGATCATGCAGGAAAGTGCGGCCACCTTTACCCACGC
>JAOZUU010000368.1 GCA_029938515.1 Desulfobacterales bacterium
TCCGGTGGAGTCTGTCCTGGACTCGATCCGAGAGCCGGAATCCAATAATTTCAATTTTTGAGTTTAAAATATCCAACTGCTCCAAAAAAATCTTAAAATCCGGCATGATACCATTACCAATCGATTAAATTGTTGCGGCTATCCATTCTTTACCCGGCTACAGGTATGTTCGACCTCATTTTCGCATTCCAGATCAAGATTTAGCGTTGCCCGATACCCTGATCCCTGCCAGGGAAAAGTCAGCGATATGACGAGCCAGGCGCTTGATCAATTCCGGGCAAAGGGGCTGACCCAGCAAGTACTCTATGTCGCTGCGCCTAATGTTCAAAAGCGCGCGACACTGGCTGATAATGCTCATCTCGCAGAATAAAACCGCTTCATCACTTGCTTGGGTGCCTATAATTTTATGGATGATTTCCAGTAGAAACTGGCGTCGGGGTTCGATCAGGTCGTGCCAGATTTCCTGTATCAACCCTGTGGGATTGACCAGTTCCATCATGCTGTATTAATGATTGGTAACTGAAAAAAATCGGCGTTGCCCTAATTTGGAGGAACAAAGAAATGCAATGGAAAACCAACTCCAGTCATTCCCAATTGACAGCCCACGAACCCCCAGTAAGCTGCAAAAACCTGCGGTTTGGGGGGACGGCCAAAATCGGCTCGAAAAGGCCATGGCCTATTATTTTCCTGTTGCTGGGTCTGATCGTGGTGATGCTTTTTCTTGGCAGAGCGCTGGCCGATTCTCCGGGGCCGGAGGCCGGGTCGCCGCCAATGGTGACGGTGGCAGCAGTCACCGAGCTGGACGTCAACCCGCCGGCGGAATACGTGAGCCATGTGGAGGCAATTCAGATGGTCGATCTGTACGCTCAGGTAGTTGGAAACATCCAGTCGGTTAATTTCAAGGATGGCCAACTGGTCAAAGAAGGCGACTCCTTGTTCTCCATCGAACAGGATCCCTACAAGGCCCGATTTTCAGCAGCCGAGGCGGCGCTTGCGCAGGCCAGAGCGGGTTATGAAGGAACCCATGCAGATTTGGACGCAGCGCAGTCGTATGTCGAAGCAGCCGAGGCGGACTTGGATGTGGCCAAGGCAACTTTCGAAAGAGCGGACAAGTATCTGAAACGGATGCACTCGGTGGTCGATACGCGGAGTATCGCGCAGGCGAATCTCGATGTTGCGGAAAGCGATTTACTGCAAGCAAAGGCTCGCGTCACTCAGGCAAAAGCGCTGATCCGACAACGTGAATCCCAAGTACTGCAGGCCAAGGCGCTCCTTGATCAAGGCAAAGCGCGCATTTTGCAGGCGCAAGCCGACCTGGATGTGGTCCGAATCAATCTGGGATACACCGAGATCCGTTCGCCGATTACCGGCCGTATCGGCAAGGCAGCGGCTACAAAAGGGAATTATGTGGGCCCCAGCTTCGGTGCGCTGGCCCGCATCGTCCAGATGGACCCAATCCGGGTGGTCTACTCCATCAGTGAGAACGATCTATCCGCCATTCAAAAGGCCCTGGCCGATTCAGGAAAGGATAAGGATCACCTGCTGGCCCCGCAGCTCCGCCTGGCGAACGGGGAACGCTTCAAGGGCACCGGCCATGTCGCCTTTGTGGATAACCAGGTGGACCCGGGCACCGGAACCATTGCGGTTTGGGCCGTGTTTGACAACCCGGGGCACCTGCTCCTCCCCGGCCAATACGTCACCGTCCTGGTCAAAGCCTCTGCCCCCAAATTGATGTCGGTAGTGCCCCAGGCGGCGGTCCTGGAGGACCATGACGGGCGCTATGTCCTTGTTGTGGACGACCAGAATCGAGTGAGCATGCGGCGAGTCAAAACGGGGCCAGTGGTCGGCGTCAACTGGGCCGTGGCATCAGGCCTTGCCACTGGCGAGAAGGTCATCGTGGAGGGCGTCCAAAAAGCCCGGCCCGGCGAGGTTGTGAAAACCGTCATCGCAAAAGAACCAAACCGGAGGTAATGAATGTTTTCACAGATATTTATCGAACGTCCGCGCCTGGCCATGGTGGTGTCCATCTTTATCACCCTGGCCGGGCTCATCGCCATGTTCAACATCCCGGTGGCCCAGTATCCATCCATCACGCCACCGACAATCACGGTGACTGCTGTCTACCCGGGCGCCAACGCCAAGGTAGTGGCCGACAATGTGGCCGCAGCTATTGAAAAAGAGGTCAACGGCGTTGACAATATGCTCTATATGTCCTCCTCCTGTTCCAACGATGGGCGATATCGACTGTCCGTCACCTTTGCGGTGGGGACCGATCCGGGCATGGCCCAAGTCAACCTTCAGAATCGGGTGCAACTGGCCACCGCCAAATTGCCGCGCGAGGTAGTCAACCAGGGCATTAACGTACGTAAACGCTCCACCGACTCCTTAGGTGCGGTCGCGTTCTTTTCCCCCAAGGGTACCCGAGACAAACTCTTTTTGAGCAACTATGTCAGTCGAAACATAAAAGATGCCTTGGTACGCCTTGACGGTGTCAGCGACGTCTATATTTACGGTGAGTTTGAATACAGCATGCGAATCTGGATGAACCCGGAGCGGCTCACAGCTCGGGGACTCACCGCTGATGACGTGATAACGGCCATCCGCAACCAGAACATCCAGGCGGCCGTGGGTTCCATCGGGACATCGCCCGCCGATACCGGCCAGTTGCTCCAGTACACCCTGCGAGCTAAGGGACGGCTCAATGACGTTGAGGATTTTAAAAATATCATCGTGCGAAGCAACGATCAGGGTGGCCTGGTACAGGTCCGCGATATCGCTCGGGTGGAGCTTGGTGGAAAAAACTACGGCACCCACTCTATCATCAACGGCCAACCGTCCTTGGCGATTGGCGTTTACCGGTCCTCGGACGCCAACGCTTTGGATGCCATGAAGGCGGTCAAGGCTGAGCTTGAGCATCTTGCCAAACGAATGCCGGCCGATGTGGAATACAAGGTCATTTATGACACCACCAAATACGTTTCAGCGGCTATTGACGAAATTGTCCTAACCCTTGGCATTGTCTGCCTCCTTGTGATCGGTGTTGTCTTTATCTTCCTGCAGGACTGGCGGGCGACCCTGATCCCTGCACTGACCATCCCGGTTTCCCTGATCGGCACCTTCGCCGTGCTGCTGACCCTTGGCTACAGCGCCAACACCATCTCGCTGTTCGCCCTGATCATGGCCATCGGCCTGGTAGTAGACGACGCTATAGTAGTGGTGGAAAACGTTTATCGAGTCATGGATAAAAGAAAACTAAGCCCCAAGGCCGCAACCATCCGGGCCATGGGTCAGGTCACCGGCCCGATCGTCGCCACCACCCTGGTGCTGCTGGCCGTGTTCGTACCGGTTGCTTTTATGCCTGGCATTACCGGACAGCTTTATAAGCAGTTTGCCGTAACCATTTGTACCTCAATGGTGATATCGGCCGTCAGTGCCCTGACCCTGAGCCCGGCCCTGTGCGCCGCACTGCTCAGAGAACCCAAGGTCATCCGGCGGGGACCCCTGGCTTGGTTTAGCCGAACACTTGGAGCTTCACGTAAAATTTATACGGCCTGCACCGCTTGGCTGATCCGCCGCCTGGTTGTGGCACTGGTGATTTTCGTCGGAGTGCTCGCCGCCAGCTATTTTTTGTTCACTCACAGTCCCACCAGTTTCCTGCCCCAGGAAGACCAGGGCGCTTTTTTTATCAACGCACAGCTTCCCGAGGGTGCTTCGCTTGCACGCACCAACAAGGTTATGAAGCAGGTCACCCAGACACTCCAGGATATTGACGGTGTTGAAGACGTTCTAGGGGTCAGCGGATTCAGCCTGCTCAGTGGCACGGCCGAAAATGTGGCATTCGGCATTGTGGTTCTGAAACCCTGGGATGAGCGCACCCGTC
>JAOZUU010000369.1 GCA_029938515.1 Desulfobacterales bacterium
GCAATTTTTTACAGCGGGCGGTCACAACAGGATTCTCTTCGGTTGAAAGCACGGCGATTTTCACGCCGCTTTTCTTCAACTGCGCAAGCCCCCAGCCATCAGAGCGGTCGCAGCGTACGGCTTCACGCCCGGTCTCATCGACATATACCTTATTATTGGTGAAGACGCCGTCGAAGTCGAACAGCACCGCACGCGGTGCTGAGCCATTAGCCATTAGCTGATGGCGGTTAGCTTTCTCATCCCGCTCATAGGCTAAAGGCTCAGAGCTAACAGCTAATTGTCGGCGCAACAAAGATTCTGCTATCTCAAGATCCACTGGCTCATCAATTTCAAAACAACGCTCTGCAGGCATCGTGCTCATGACCGTCTTTCCAAAAAAACGATGATTTGCTTCCAAAAATCCCGGCACCTTCATAACATAAATCGCGCCGTTTTCTACATACTGCGGTTCGCGATCCTGACGTCTCGGGCGAAACCGTTTGTCATGATTGATTCCTTCCACCGATCCATTCTCATTTTGCTTCCACACAAAATAATGAAAATCAGTAACGGTCAGGCAGGAATCAGCCTTTTCATCCAAAAGTTTTTGAACGGCCGCGTCGATATCTTCCGTAGAGGTAAGGGGCGAGGTGCACTGCATGAACACCAGAAGATCCGGCTCCTCACCCTGTTCTTTTAAAACACCTAGCGCATGGATTAGAGCGCCTTCCGAGGTGGCAGCATCGCCAGCCAACTCAGCCGGTCGATCAATTACACGAGCCCCGTATACACGCGCAACCTCCGCGACATCCTGATCATCGGTTGAGACATAAACTGTATCCACAAAACGCGAGGCTTTAGCCGCCTCAATATTCCACGCCAGCATCGGCTTGCCAGCAATCGAAAGGACGTTCTTGCGCGGTATCCCTTTAGATCCTCCACGCGCAGGTATAACGGCTATCGTTTTCATAATTTAATTTGGGCGATCTTTCCGTCGCACTTAATTAAAACTCCCTCATACCATTCAAATTTTGCTTCGCATCATCAGCAAAGTAACAGCTCAAACAGAAAATTCAGAAATTGGATGCCGACAAACCTGATCCTCCAGCGGCGGAAATTTCATATAATCTCCGTACACCTGTTTCAAAAGCTTTTTAGATTCAGCGGGCGCATAAAACCGACATCCCTCAAACTCAACCTCACAAGGTGTTCCATAACTAGATACGGGCAACATCTCAGCCTCAACGCCATATGGAGAAAATACGTTTGTGATACACCGCGCTGATGTTGATTCATATTTCCTGACACTAAAGTTAAGAGCTGCGATAATCCACTTCAATGGGATCGCTCTGCTGACAACGCGACGCATGCAAACCAACCAAGGCTTATTGCTAGGATCGCTACCGATCTTGTTCGAAATCAGGCGCCACAACTGCCGCCGATAAAACGCAGCACTGCGGCGAGCAACACGAGAATCGGGAACCGAATCCAAGGGAAAAACATCAACATAAATTCCATGGTGACAATCCATGTGCACCTGCGAGCGCTCCTTAAATATTGTATTATTTACCCGAACCTTCGCAAATGGAACATACGATTCTGGATCCGTGTCGTAGGTCTGTAGAAAATACTTATCCCCAAATGCCTCCTGAGCTAGCTCGACAAATCGATCATAATCCGCACGAGGAAGTCCAATATCTAAATCATCATCCCAAGGAATAAACCCTTGATGGCGAATGGCTCCCAAAAGCGTCCCCCCGATCAAATAATAAGTGATCGACTTCTCACGGCAAACTCGGTCAATTTCAACCATCGCCTCCAACTGTTTTAACTGCAGAGTGCGCACCTGTTCTGGCGATAATTCCATAATTTTTAACTCCTCGCGGCCTCACATTGCTCGACGGCATCTCTTTCAACAACTCGTCGGCTAGTGATCGTCCTTAACGATCTGCTTCACTTCCGTTGACGAAATACCATCTGTTCGAGGGAGACAAATCACCTCGCACTGTTCCTTCAGAAAATCAAACTTCCCGTCCCAATCGTGACCCATCACAAAAACATCAATATCACGATCAGTTACATCCGTCATCTTTTGTTCCCAGCATGTTTCTGGAATCACCGCATCTACATACTTGATCGCCGCAACAATAGCTGCTCGATCCTCGTAGGAATAGACGCATTTTTTCTGCTTTTCGTTCCAGTTAAACTCATCGGTTGAAATCACAACCGTCAGATGATCGCCAAGCTCTTTTGCGCGACGCAAAATTTCCAAATGCCCGCGGTGAAACAGATCAAACGTCCCGTAAGTAATAACTTTTTTCATGCTTTTAACTCCAAATCTCATTCACAAGTATACACCTCAATCTTGTCAGCATGCTGAATTCGATCATTTAAAGGGGGGGGTTCCATGTAATTTTCACCGTAATATCGTTTTAAATAGCCATGCACATTGTTCGGACCTGAAAACATTAATCCTTCAAATTCAATGGGTATAGCAGGCAGAAGCTCGGATTTTTTTAATTTGCGCCTAAAAGGAATTCCGAATCCGAATATATAACTATCCGTCGGTATAATGCAGGTGAACATTCTCGACAAAGTAATGATTACTAGAATAAGCGGCCAGAGCATGCGAGCATAGATTCTCTTCGCCATACTCTCGTTTAGTGTTAAGCTGTAAAACACTTTAGCGTAAAAAAAGTCCACACGTTCCTTCACCGCAAAGAACCCTTTCTCCACATAAACGATATCAAGAAAAAGCCCTTGATATTTCATTTTTTTTCTAGTTGGAACCCTGTCATCTCCGTAATCAGACAGTGAGTTCTTATCTACCACTCGCGAGTAATTTAAGTGAAAACACCTTTCATTATTTCTGTTTTGCAACACGAAACGATCAGGCAACTCGCGAGGCAGTATTTTAATCAGTTTTTTGTAATCCCGCCTCAAGAGAGCAATATCTATATCATCATCCCAAGGTATAAATCCGCCGTGCCTGACTGCTCCCAAAGGTGTCCCACCATCAATCCAATAAGTGATATTGTGTTTCTTGCATACTCTATCAATCTCAACCAACATCTCAAGTAGACGTGTTTGTGCCTTTCGCAGGCTCGTTCCCTCGCCGTTATATTTTGAAAAATCTTCTGACATATCCTGTTCCTTATTACGTTCAGCTTAAAATTCCATGCAAGCAGCTCTAGGCTCCTGCAATGGAAGGGATGGCAACCAAGAATTGTGGTAACTCCAAGTGATTTACCCAGTTTCTCCGTAGCCGCACCGCTGCAGCAGGTCGGCGGCACCGGGGTAT
Organism: Desulfobacterales bacterium; assembly: GCA_029938515.1. Classification (GTDB taxonomy): domain Bacteria; phylum Desulfobacterota; class Desulfobacteria; order Desulfobacterales; family QNYZ01; genus QNYZ01. Next base: position 3,281 of record JAOZUU010000369.1, read on the forward strand.
GCCATCAGTCCGGCAATGCGCCCGGCGTGCTCCGGTTCCCGCCAGCGACCTATTGGCGCCGTTGACAGCGGATGGACCGGTGCGTGCCAGTGCCGGCTTTTTCGGACTGATGTCTGGGATTGCCAGTCCTGAATTTCCGGCATAACCGGTATGTCCAGAAAACCGCAGATGCGCTCCAGGGAAGAATTCAGATCGGTTACCAGCTCTTCATATTTAAGAGTAAGTACCTGCGGATGGTCTTCGAATGCCAAACCGGCATTGACATCGTTCACCCAGCGTTCGTAGGGCACCCAGTATTCGTCCGGTTTGAAGGGGTGTCGACTGGTGACAACATCCCGACCGTCCCGAACCAGGTGGATTAAGCGTACATGTTCACCGTACCAATCCAGAATCTGTTTGAAATACCGTACGTTCATCGGCGTTTTTTCGCACCACCGAGACGCTTTGGCCGGAATCCGGCGCCACAACAGGTAGCGGTACAGTTTGTCCAGCCGGTGTGGGAAGATCATACCGGTATCAGGATCGGTCCGCCAGGCCATGAATGCATAGGTCTGTTCCGGAATACTGCAGATGGCGGGATGGCCATCCAGTATGGAC
>JAOZUU010000370.1 GCA_029938515.1 Desulfobacterales bacterium
AATTCACCAAACCTGCCTGGACGCCGCCGAGCAGTATGACTGTCCCGGGAATTACCTGGTGGGTGCCAATATCACCGGGTTCATCAAAGTCGTCAATGCCATGCTGGATCAGGGGCTGGTGTAGCATCGGACAGTATCGCTTACATTTTGCACCTGAAAAATGAAAATGTTGGAATCCTTTCTGGTCAGGATAACGCAAAATCGGTGGTTTTCAGCAGACCGGCAACCGGCACGACGGGTTTGCCATCGACATCTTCCTTGATATCATCGGGCCAGGTGAAATCGGGTGATATGGCCTTGAAATAGGAGAGTTCGTAGGGAAGCAGTTTAACAGACAGATTCTCGCTTTCACCGACAATGGTGGATGACAACCCGAAATCCACCTCACCCAGGACCGTGCGGATAATATAGCGGGGTATCTCCCTGCCGCTGCCTTCACGGCGGACCCGTGTGGCGATGTCTACAACGTCATAAAGCGCAATCGGGTTTTTTGTATTCCAGTGGTCCTGGATGGGAAGACCGGCCACATACAGGTGATGAAATTCAATGCCGGCCTTCCGGCAGCCGTAGGCAAGATGGTGAATGGCATCCGGCGTGTCGTTGATTCTACCCAGCAGGGGTGTATTGTTATAAACGGTAATGCCCTTGTTGTTCAGCAGACGGGCCAGTCGAGCATGGCCCGATTGAAACTCGTCAGCAACCAGAAATTGGGTCTCAATCTCCAGCCGCAGGGGATTGACCATGGTCAGTTTGTTCAGGTCGGCCAGTTTGTCGATCACCACCGGGGTGTAGCGTTCCGGTTCATAGTTGAATTGCAGGCTGCGCAACCGGACGGCATTCACATGCGGGATGTCTTCCAGGGCCCTGATGATTTTACTGATCTGGAACAAGGAGCCCGTGGCATCTTTTTTGGAAACGATCACCACGTCGGTAATTCTTTCATCGCCCCGGATGTAAGCCAGATCCACCTCGATACATTCGGCATCGATTTCAACCCGGGTTTCGTGGACGCGTGAAATCGTTTTAGATCCGGTATCGACAATTGATAGCGCTATTTTTTCACCGTTCAGTACCGTTGGCAGGATCGTATCGGTATTTTCCGGCAGCGTGTTAACACCGCCGCCACGTCTAGGCGGCCTCGCCCCCAGGAAGAGCGATTCATCCCCGATTTGCGCCATGTACTGAATATCGATGGTCCCCTCGTCGTTGACCCGAATATTTTCCATTTCATTGGCAATGGGTGCAAATCGCTTGAAATAGCCCGGTGTGTAGGGCGTTCGGATCCACATGAAGTTGTCGTTTTCCGTCACCGGTTCCACGGCCCAACCGCTGGTATGCCAATCCATCTTGCCGATGGGTGTGGCCGTACAGATACTAGGGATCACGCGATCAGACAGGTGCGCCCGCAGGTAATTGCCTACAGCCAGACCCTTTGAAATCGGCGTCCAGTAGACGCTGTTTCCATGGATGGGACTGCAGGGGATGTAAATATAATGAAGTTCGGCCCCGGCTCCGCGCAGCAGGCTGAACAACCGAACAAGCTCCGGGCCTTCATCATTACAGCTGTTTAAAAACGGCGTCTGAACGTATACCGCAATGCCGCTTTTCACCAGATCGGAGATGATCATCAGGCTCTGCGGAGAGATTTCATCGGGATGGATGAAATGGGTGGCCACTTCCATGCGCTTGCCGCGCTCCTGGAGCTCGATGTTTTTTCGCTTCAAGTAACCCAGCAGTTTTTCGTTGTCAGACAAGAAGAGATGGGGATAGTAGGCGATGGAACGGGTGGCCAGGCGCAGGGTCTGGACATGGTCGATCTCCATGAGGCCGTCGATGGCGCAGGCCATGTTGGCCCGGTTCATAAAAGGGTCTCCGCCGGTGATGACGATCTCTTTAATGGAGGGTGAATTTTCGATATGCGCCACGGCCTTTTTGACATCCGCCGGGGTGGGGTTGGCTTCGTTGCGCGTTTCCTTGTGCTTTCGGAAGCAGAACCGGCAGTAGACCGGGCAGCTCATGTTCAGCAGAAAAATGACCCGGTTCTGGTACATCTGCTCCAGCAGCCCCTGGTGGAACTGGCCGATCCAGGTGTTGGTGTGCCCGGCGACATCCAGCTCCTGGATGAATGGCAGGTATTGATAGGCCACATCCCCGGACACCCGCATCTGACGGATGGCGTGCATGGAAAGTCTCGCCGGATATGTGTCGATGACCTTCTGCATGTCGGCCCGATCCGGTTCCGGCACCTTGATGTTGGCCACCTTTTCCAGCTGATCGGTGGTTTTGATGGAGATAAACTTATTACCGGGCAGGACGACCTCCAGAATCGCCATGAGCATCAGGTGGGGCAGCTCAATGCCATTAATAAAAATCTTTGTGGCGCCATCCGCTTTTCCCAGCAGCACGAGCAGTTCCGAAAAAAAGCCTTTGGGATTGTCGCTATACCCGCAGGCATCGAGCAGCCTTGAAAGTTTCGTTCGCCCGCCATCTGTCCGAACAATGGCGAAAAATGTTTTACCCACAAGGCTTTTTTCAGCAAAATGGTCTAAAAAATCCGTAAGGGCGTCAATCAGGTCTGAGAGAGATATCTGGTTCTCTTCACCCGAATTTTCGTAAACGATCCTCAATAAAGCGTCATCTTGAGTCATGACCCATCCTTATTTTGGGATAAGGTAAGAATAAAAATTAGTTATTGACATTCATTCTGGAACCTGTCACTTTTACTATTATCGTAATAGAATTTCTATTATAGTGTGATACTAAACCATCATCAAACGGAATGTCAAAAGGAAAATACTATTTTTCGAAGTCGCTGGAGAAGGGACTGAAAATCCTGTCTCTCTTCAACCGGGAAACCCCGGCATTGACCCAGAGTGAAATTGCCAAAATCCTGGGTTTGAACATGACCTCAACCTACCGCTATATCAATACACTGGTGGAGCTGGGGTATCTTGAAAAAGACACAAAGACCAAGGAAATCCGGCCAGCCATCCTGTGCCTGCTGTTTTGCACCAACCTGATGCGAGCGACCGATCATCTGAAGATGATCAAGGAAGTCGTGGATCGGATACATAGGGAGAACAATATCAGCATCGATGTGCACTTTGCGGTGGATGATATGTTAGTGCGCATCTATAATCGAGAGGCGGAGGAGACCCTTATCTACAGTTTGCCGGATTTTTCAAAAAACTGCTTGCACAGCACCTCATTGGGGAAAGCGTATCTATCCAGCCTGCCTGATGATCTGATCGCTGAGAAGATCGACACGATGATTTTTGTCGCCAAGACCAAAAAGACGATCGTGGATAAAAATGCGCTGGCTGCAGAGATAAAAAAAACCAAAGCGCGTCAATATGCCATGTCCGCGGAAGAGTACCTGCCCGGTCTGATTGCCATCGGCGCGCCCTTGTTCGATCCGGTCAATGGGAAGGGAGTCGGTGCGGTCTGTTTTGACTTTTCGGTATTGCAGCACAGCGCAAAGGACATCAAGGCAAAGTATGGGGACATGATCAAAGAAACGGCCAAGTCCCTATCCAGGCTTCTGCCGCCGGGTAAGGGTCACGGAAAGCAATAAATCCGGCCTCATATTTGTGGATTTATTTCTTTCCGTGACTCTAAAACCGCAGGTAGTCAAAAACAGCCTTCAAGGCTGTTACGGTTTGTATATATTCACATCATTTATCAGGGAAACACACCCATGAAATCTGACAGCTGGAAACCGTGGGCGCTGCTGGCACCGTCTCTGAGCGCAGTTTTTTTACTTCTGGTCATACCGGTCTGTTTTGTCGTTGTTTACAGCTTCTGGTTGCGTGCCCCCAGCGGAGCGGACATCCCTGCCTTCCAGTTTGGGAATTACGCCAAATTCT
>JAOZUU010000017.1:0-5093 GCA_029938515.1 Desulfobacterales bacterium
CCCCGTTCGAACCGATAGGATGCGTCGCTGCCCAGGTTGAACCCTTTGGCGGTTCGGCGGATGCTGGCCGGATTAAAACAGGCGCTTTCAATGAGCACACGGGTGGTGGTGTCTTCGATTTCCGAGTTAAGCCCGCCCATGACGCCAGCCATGGCCACCGGTTTCTCACCATCACAGATCATCAGGGTGTCATCATGTAATTGCCGCGTTTGACCGTCCAGGGTTGTGAAATAGTCACCCTCTTTGGCGGTGCGGACCACGATCCGATGTTCGGCCAGGCAGTCAAAGTCAAATGCGTGCAAGGGTTGGCCGGTTTCCATCATCACGAAATTGGTAATATCCACTACATTATTGACCGGTCGTAACCCCACCGAACGCAACCGGTCTTGCAGCCAGAAAGGTGAAGGCCCGACGGTAATATCGGTAAGGATACGGGCCGCATAGCGCGGGCAAAGAGAGGGTGCTTCGATAGCCACTGATGTTATTTGATTGATAGCATTGCCGGGGATCGGATCTGGAACGTCGGGATAGCGGGCCTTGGTATTATTGATGGCGGCGATTTCACGGCAGATTCCCAGGATGCTCAGACAGTCTGCCCGGTTGGGGGTCAGGTCGATTTCCAGTACGGGATCGACTAAACCGAGCACCTGGTTCACAGGCTTGCCGACGGGATAGCCTGAACCGAGGATCATCAACCCATCGGCATCCGATCCCAGTCCCAGCTCTGCCTGGCTGCACAGCATCCCCTCGGAGGTCTCGCCACGGATAGTTGTTTTTTCCAGGACAAAGCCGTCGGGGAAGACGGTCCCGGGCAAGGCCAGGGGAACCAGCAATCCCTTGTTGGTGTTGGGGGCCCCACAGACTACCGGAACATGGCCATTGCCGGTATCGACCTGGCAGCAGGTTAACCGATCGGCATTGGGATGGGCGGTGACTGAATCGATGCGGCCCACTATGACCGAGTCGAGGTAGGCGTAACGCTCCGTAACGGCATCCACTTCCAATCCGACCATGGTCAGGCTATCGGCCAGTTGCTGAATATCGTATTCGCCGGGCAGGTAATTTTTAAGCCAGCTGAGACTAACTTTCATGGTTATCTTAGGTTAATCGGTTCATCGTTCACGGTTCCCGGTTAAAGAGATCTAATCAACTGATTTCATAGAAAATGAAAAGCCGTTTCACCTACCTTCAGTTTCGACAAATTACAACCTTTGAACCCTGAACCCTGAACCGTTCAGTTTAGAAGTTACTCAAATTGGGTTAGGAAACGCAAATCATTTTCAAAAAATTTACGAATATCATCGATGCCGTATTTCAACATGGCAATTCGATCTACGCCCATGCCGAATGCAAAGCCGGTGTACTGCTGGGTATCATAGCCTACATTTTCCAGCACGGCCGGATGAACCATCCCGGACCCAAGGACTTCCAGCCAGCCGGTGTGGGAGCAAACCCGGCAACCGTCTCCCCGGCACATGACGCAGCGGATATCCACCTCTGCGCTCGGTTCCGTAAAGGGAAAAAAGCTCGGACGAAAACGCAAAGACGTCTGTTCGTCAAACATTTGATGAACAAAAGCTGTTAAAATTCCTTTAAGGTCCCCGAAAGAGATCCCTTTATCCACCATCAACCCCTCGACCTGGTGAAACATAGGGGTATGGGTCAGGTCGGAATCGCATCGAAAGACCTTGCCCGGTGCCACTATCCGTACCGGGGGGGCTTGTTTTTCCATCACACGAACCTGTAGTGGAGATGTATGGGTTCTCAGCACAATATCGTCGGAGACGAAAAAGGTATCCTGCATATCCCGGGCGGGGTGTTCCCTGGGAAAATTGAGTGCTTCGAAATTGTAATAATCGGTTTCAATTTCGGGACCTTCGGCCACGGAAAATCCCAATCGCGCAAAAATATCGCAGATGCGGCGCATGATTAAAGTCACCGGGTGCAAGGCTCCCCGTGCAACCGGCCGGCCCGGCAGGGATACGTCAATGGAGGCTTCGAATGCGGTTTCACTTCGGTTTAACAGATCGGCCGCCTCAGCGAAAGCGGCTTCCAGGATCGCTTTTACCTCGTTGGCTTTTTTCCCGGCAGCGGGGCGCGCTTCAGGCGGCAGGCTGGCGATATTGCGCAAAAATTGCGTTATTGCCCCCTTGCGACCGAGATAGCGAATGGAAAGCGTTTCGATATCCGCAGTTGTACTCACGGATTTTGCAGCGGCCAGAGCCTCTTCTCGAATCTGTTCGATGGTGGGATTAGCTGTTTTACTCATTGACACCAATTAAGCGAACTCTTATGCACCAAGATCTCGGAGCATCCCTTCGGTGAAAAAACGTTCAACACGGGCTAAAGATTTTGGGCGGCTAATTCGGCGATTCGGGCAAATCCGTCCGGATCGGACACGGCCAGATCCGCCAGCACCTTACGATCGAGTTGAACACGGGCATTTTTCAAGCCATGGACAAACTTGCTGTACGACAGATTATTAAGACGCGCACCCGCATTTATACGGGCAATCCATAAACGCCTGAAGTCCCTTTTTCGCGCCCTTCGATCGCGATACGCATACATATTCGCCTTATCCACGGCGTTGTTGGCAGTACGAAATAATTTGCTGCGCGCACCCCGGTATCCCTTGGCCTCTTTTAAAACTTTCTTTCGACGGTGTCCGGCCTTATATCCACGTCTGACTCGCATGGTTTGTACTCCCTTGGTAAATAACTATTTGATTTACAAGCAATGTGTTAATGATTCGGCAACAGTGATTTTAAAGCTTTCACGTTAGTTTTGTCAACCAGCCGGCTTTTTCTTAGTGATCTTTTGCGTTTTCGGGACTTTTTGGTAAGAATGTGGCTGCTATGGGATTTTGAATATACGATTTTCCCGGAGCCTGTTTTTTTAAATCGCTTGGCCGCACCGCGATTGGTTTTAATTTTCGGCATGATTGTTATCTCCCCTTTTCAAAATATAAATATTCACCGGTCGTCTTTTATAAAAATAGATGGCGCGAGCAGTAGCTACTTTAGGGTCTTGGCAAGAATAAAATCCGGTGTCATCTCTGTGTATTTTATTCTTGTCGAGACCTTATGCTCACGCCATTACGAAACCTTTTTAAAAAGTTTCATTTTTAAAAGGTCTCATTACCGGGGTTGTTTTTTATCGGTTGAAGGTCGTCAGTTTACTTCGGAGCCAGGATCATCATAATTGTTCGCCCTTCAAATTTCGGCATCTGCTCGACGACAGCCGTATCTGCCATTTCCTTGGCAATTCTTGCCAGCATTTCCCGACCTTGGCCGGACAGGGTAATCTCACGACCCCGGAACCGCACCGTTACCTTGACCTTATCACGGCGGTCGATAAATTTGCGGATATGGCCCAGCTTGGTCTGAAGGTCGTGGTCGCCGGTTTTGGGCCGAACCTTTATCTCCTTAAGTTGAAAGTGGGCTTGTTTTTTTTTGGCTTCCTGCTTTTTTTTCGTCTGTTCGTATTTATATCGGCCGTAATCCATAATTTTGCAAACCGGTGGATTTGATTTAGGCGATACTTCCACCAAGTCCAAGCCGAATTCATCCGCCACTTTCAACGCCTCATCAGTCGGCACGATACCGACCTGCCCGCCATCGGGATCGATTACGCGTACTTTGTCGACCTTGATCTGATGATTAATCCTGGTCTGATCGGATTGCTGCGGCCGATAGGGCCCTCGTGATATAGCTATACTTTCACCTCCTGGTTAAAGCGACCTGGTCTGTTTATCCCCGAGCTAGGGGCTATAATTGCATGCTTGCCATATCGAATCATTTCCCAAAAAGCAAGTAAAACTTGAATCAGATAAAAATCGAGCCCCTTCAAGTGAACGACGTATCATTTCTGGGCCAGTGTGTATTGGGCCAGGTCACTGCCTTGCCAATAATCGTTTTTCCCATCCCTGAAAAATGCCTTGAAAAGAGCCAGGCTTTCATTTCGCCGAATATGTGGAATAATGGTGATCTGTTGTTTTCGATAAAGGGGCGCCAGTTTTTTCAAATCAGACTGCGTTCCTCCACCCATGACATCTTCATACGCGTAAACAATGGTACCGATACCGCTAAGTAGGATAGCGGCATAGCACATCAGGCAGGGCTCCATGGTGCAGTAAATCGTGGTTTCAGTCGGGTTGATGGAACCGTCGGCCTGGTAAAATTGCCTCAAAGCCACCATTTCGGCATGGTCGATCTCGTTGACGGGGCCGTTGGATACCGACCGGGTCGTACCGGCGCGTACACCGCTTGCAATGATCTGGTTCCGGTGAACCAGAAGGCACCCAACGGGAAATTCACCATCCTTCAAAGCGGTTCTCGCTAAATCCAGGGCCTTGCCCATGTAGTCGGAATGGTCCATGGGTTGCATTTACCTATGTTAATCGGTTCAACATTCACTGTTCAATGTTGAACGTTGGATGTTCGATGTTCATTTTTTTAGTCCCTACCTGGCTATCTACCTTCCGTCTTCCAGACGACAAACGGTGGTGTCGCAGGGACATGCTCCGTCAATTTCATAGCAGTATACGATTCGGGCGGCCATTTCCATTTTTATATTCGATATCGGTGTAAATTTGTATCCGGATACAATTCCGGTCAGCTGATCCCGGTTTGGGATTTGATCGATCCCCCGGGCGATAACCTTTTCGGAAACAGTATCGAGAGATTCGGCATCCTCGCCATTCGTTACGACGACTACGGGCACCTGATAGCTCGTCACCAGTCGCGCCATTGCCAGGGTCGGTGTATGACGTGTCGTCAATGATCCGGGACCGTATTTAATCAGCATGCCGATCTTATCGCCACTGATTACGCTGAAATCAATGGAGATCCCGGCTTTTTTTTCGCCGGCGGACACGATGAGTTGTCGGCGGGCGATGACTTCCGGTTTATCATATCCCAGGGTATCGACCAGCAGCCGGGCGATTTTTTGCCGGTATCGCTCATCATGGGTATCCGGCACTACGTCGCCGGTCAGATAGTCGGTCAGTTTCCCGAGGATCAGATGATGTCCGTCCATTTTTCAAAGGTCCCGAAGCTTTAGGGCCGCGGAAAAAATTAAATCCACCATTATCC
>JAOZUU010000017.1:5103-13666 GCA_029938515.1 Desulfobacterales bacterium
ATTTAATTTTTTCCGCGGCCCTTACATAATGTCTGTTTTGTTGCTAAGTTAAGATCGTCATGTCATTATGTAAAGGCAGAAAAAAATAAAGCATGCTTAAAGTCATGTCTATTCGAGAAAATTTTGAAGAACGGGAAAGCGGATTCATGTCGCCCTTTGGCCGCCTGTCTTCCGAATCAAAAGGACGGGTCCGGCCTGAACCGGAATGCCCGGTTCGGACGGTCTTTCAACGCGACCGTGACAGGATCCTTTACTCCAATGCATTCAGGCGGTTGAAGCACAAAACCCAGGTTTTTCTATCTCCGCTGGGTGACCAGTACCGTACCCGTCTGACCCACACCCTGGAAGTCGCTCAGATTGCGCGGACCATCACGCGGGCCATGCGTCTCAATGAGGATCTGGCCGAAGCCATCGCGCTGGGCCACGATCTTGGCCACACACCGTTTGGACACGGTGGCGAGACCGCCTTGAGGGAGATTTATTCAGCCGATTTTACCCATACCGAGCAAAGTCTGCGGGTTGTGGACGTACTGGAAAAAAAAGGAAGCGGGTTGAATCTGACCCATGAAGTTCGGGATGGGATTCTGAAACATTCCAAGGGCTATGGCAAGATCATCCCGGACAATTCGGAGGAATTGGCCGGGACTTATGAAGGTCGGATTGTGCGGATCGCCGACATCATGGCGTATCTGAACCATGATTTGGACGATGCCATCCGAAGTGGCGTGATATCCGACCGACAGATTCCTGAAAAATGCATTCGACATCTGGGTCGCCGGCATGCCGAGCGTGCCACGACCATGATTCACGATCTGATTTTTTCCAGTAAAGATAAAGACGGTGAACTGGTGCTGAGCATGACCGATGAGGTGTTCGATGCCATGACCGAGTTGCGCCAGTTTTTATACGACCATGTCTATCGAGCCCCGCAGGTTCACCGGGAATTTATCAAGGCCAAGAAAATTTTAATTGAGCTTTATACCTATTTCCTGAATAATGACGATGGCCTTGAAAAAGAAATGCGGAAATTAGAAATGGATGGTTGTCATCCCGATATCCGTATCCGTGAGCGGGCCGTGTGCGACCTTATCGCCAGCCTCACCGACCGATATGCGCTTGACCTGTATGCCCACCTTTTTTTCCCTTCGCCGATGGTCTGAATATGCATCGTTTTTTCCTTGAGCCGGAAAACAGGATGTATCGGCCATTTCTCAACGAACTCATGCAGGTGTTTGAGGATATGGACGCCGTTTATGACAGAATTGCCGATACGTATGGGTTTAATTGCACCGGCTGTGAGGATAGCTGCTGCCGATCCCGGTTTTATCATCATACCCTCCTGGAATACCTGTATCTGTCTGCCGGGTTGATGGAACTGTCGTCTGTTCAAAAAGATGATATATTGGATAAAGCCAATCGCCTGAAGGCCGGTGGCCATGACGATCGCCCCATGTGTCCGGTAAATCTGGAGGGGCGCTGCCGGCTATACCGGTTTCGTCCCATGATTTGCCGGTTGCACGGGGTTGCCCATGAGTTTAGCGGGCCTGATAACACCGTGCGAAGCGGTCCCGGATGCGATGAATTTACACTTCAAACCGGTAATCGTCTGGCGGCACGCCTCGACCGGACACCGATTTATCGCCGAATGGCCCTGCTGGAGAAAAAATTGCGCGAACGGATAAAGTTCAAGGGGCGGATTCGTATGACCGTCGCCCAGATGGTCATTTCTTCCCCAAGCGATATGACCGCACAAATGACTGTTACATATGACGGAATAACCAGATGAAGATTATCGCCTCCGAGGACATTGAGCAACTTCCCGGAAGACGACTGGGTCCGGACGACCGTTTTTGCTTCAGGTGCCATGCGGGGCTTTCCTGTTTCAATCGGTGCTGCCGGAATTTGAATTTGTTTTTGTACCCTTATGATGCCCTGCGGCTAAAAAATCGACTGGGTATTTCTTCGGACCGGTTTATCGAAGAATATGTGGATGTGGTCTTGCGGACGGGACAGTTTTTCCCCGAAGTACTGCTTCGCATGGCGGCGAATGACGAACGGACCTGTCCCTTCCTCACAGGAGAAGGGTGCTCGGTTTATGTGGATCGCCCCGACACCTGTCGTACTTTTCCCGTCGAGCAGGGGGCGCTGTTTGAGGGAAACACCGGCAAATCGACCCCGGTCTTTTTTTACCGACCCCCGGATTTTTGTCTCGGTCAGCATGAAACCCGGGCGTGGACGATTCCAACCTGGACTCGGGACCAGAAAGCGGAATATTACCACCGGATGACCCAGCGCTGGTCAGACATCCGGCGGATGCTGACATCGAACCCCTGGGGCCGGGAAGGGCCTGAAGGTCCCCGGGCCAAAATGACCTTCATGGCCGTTTACAATATCGACCGCTTTCGGGAATTTGTTTTTCAAAGCAGTTTTCTAAAAAGGTACAGGATCAAATCCGCGTTAAAGAAAAAGCTTCGACGGGATGATGATGCCTTGCTGCTATTTGGCTTTGACTGGATCAAGCTGGTTTTGTGGCAAGTATCGTCTAAAAAGATTCGCCTCAGGGAATAAGTTTTTCTACGGCCTGTCTATCGACTGGTCTGGTAGGGTCTGGGCGTAGTGAAGGTGATGTAAAACGTTGCCCGGTTCTCATCGTAGTTCTGTCGTTCCTGGTTTGATTCCCGCTTAAAATAGGAATAATTCAGATTGAAGGAGACCCAGGATCTCAGCGCATAGGCGAGCCCGGCGCCGGCGCCGTAGCTGTCATCGGTTCTGTTCAGGTCTTCTTCCGGTATCGGGGGAAGATCCGGATCGATTTCTCCGGCAAGCAGGACACGCTGGTCGTCTCCGTAATCGTCTCTCCGGTAACTGATAAACGCGTTCAGCGTCACGTCCCGCACCAGCTGGTAGTTCCCTGACAGTCCGGCTTCATGAGCCAGAGAGGGCCCCAGATCTGACCTAGTGAAAAGATTTTCGTTATATCCGGAAAACCCGTAGATTCGAACTGACCCCCGCCGGAATGTTTTGGATAAATCAAGGGTGCCCGAGAATCCGGTTTGGTCGTCGGTGATGTCGGGATCATAGTAAACCACACCGCCGCTGGCCTCCAGGGTCAGATCGTTTGAGATGGAATAAATAGTGCCGAGCTGAAGATCATGGACCTTATAGTCTTCAAGGGTTCTCCGGGTCGTCAATAAATAATCCCGCAGGTCTCCCTCCTGGTTTACAAAGCGATTCCGATACTGTCCGTACACTTCCAACTGCCGGGACATCCGGCGGATGACCCGAAGGCTGCCGTACCAGGCGTCGATATCAGGTGCGTTGTCGAAATCTCCCCAGCTGTAGGCGCCCTCGATCTCGGTTCCCCAGTCAGGACCAAACCAGTACGTCAGGCCGGCCCTGGGGGTATATTCGGTGCTGCTGTTTCCCCTTATGTCGTCATCTTCCCGGATTGTGTTTGAAAATTCAAAAAAATAGGACTTCCGTTGTCCGAAATCATGATCGAAACGGAGGCTGGCGGTGTTTACCCAGTAAGGTTCGCGGGACCGCACCGTGGTCGGGTCGGCCGGGGTGCCGCTGTCCGGGGGAACCGTCACCTCAAAAGCCCTTCCGCCGAGAGGATCTTCAGTGTACAGGAATGTATCCCGAAATTCCAAGCGCATATTCCTGGCAAATTCCGTCCAGGTCGAAAAATCCAAGTTGTGACGCCAGCTGTCTCGACTTGAAAATTCATTGTATTTTGAGTACCCGAAATCGTATGACAGCGAAAGTCCTTTTTGCTGGCCAAGTATTTCAGTTGTAAAACCGGGCGCGGTAATGAAGAGGAAATCACTTTCAGGCTCATATGCGGGCCTGCCAGGTATTTCCTCTACATTGTCAGGTTCCAGGAACACATTGTCCGTATACTCCACGCCAACCGAGATTCTAGGGTGAAAGGTCAGCTGATACCCGAGGGCAGGCGTTGCCGTCAGAAAAAAAATGAAGAATACCCATGCAAAACTGATTTTAGGTCTCATGATTTTTCCTGTATTAAAGTAGTCATATTTTGAATAATGGTCTTATTTCATGCTTTCAGATCGATATTCTGTTTATGACAATGAGCATTCAATTCCATCCGTATAACCACCAATTGTAATCCAAATAGAACATGCTGATTCAATTGTCAATCTGTCAAAATATAGATATCCTCATGTACAAGGGGCTGAACTTTGGGAAAACCCCGAACCAGAGTAGGCTTCTGCAATATTTATGCCGATAACATTATTTTGCTATATCCACCCCGAATTATCTTTATCAGATAGAAATCAACTCATTCATCCAATGTGTTTCGAATCGTTTCCAACATTTCCTGGAATTCGTAGGGTTTATCAATAAAAGCTTTGGCCCCGTCGCTTTCCAAGTCACGGGAAGACCCGGTAACCGAATACCCGCTGGACAAAATGACGTTGATTTGAGGATTAATGCGCTTTAGCTTTTGCATGCATTTGTGACCATCCATTTCAGGCATGACCAGGTCGAGAATAACCAGATCGATTTTTTTCCCCTCTGCTTGATAAACAGCCAGGGCTTCGATTCCGTTAGTGGCAGTCAGCACCTTGTATCCGCATTGGGAAAGCAGGGCAACGCCTAAATTTCGAATCCGCTCTTCATCGTCCACTAAAAGGATCGTTTCGGAGCCCTTCAGTTTTGGGTCATCTACAACCGAGGATTTATCATGATTGGTTAATTTAGTCTGTTCCGTGTTTGCATCGTTTTTTGTCGATGGCGTCGATCTTTCTTTTTGTTTGGCTGCGGGAAAGTAAAGCCTGAATGTTGTACCAATGCCTATTTCACTGTAACAGGTAATATAACCACCGAAATCCTGAACGATTCCATATACGATAGCCATCCCGAGCCCGGTGCCTTTCCCGGCTGTCTTAGTAGTGAAAAAGGGTTCGAAGATATGCTTTATTGTTTCTTCATCCATGCCGTGCCCGTTGTCAGTGACACTTAAACGAACGTAATCACCCGGCATTGCCTCCAGATATTTTTTGGAGCGGGTCTCATCCAGAAACACGGTTTTGGTTTCAAAGACGAGCCTTCCCCCTTCGGGCATGGCATCGCGGGCATTTACCCCCAGATTCATGATCACCTGTTGAAGCCGGCCCGGATCCGCGTTGATCATCACCAGGTCATCGGCCAGAAAAAGTTTTGTTTCAATTGTGTTGGGGAGTGTGCGATCAAGGAGCCGGTAGCTTTGTTCAACCTCATTGCTTAAATTTACCGGCATGGTTTTGCTATCCGTTTTTCGGCTGAAAGTGAGAAGTTGGTCAGTCAGTTCCGATGCCCTTTGGGAGGCATTTTTAATTTCTTGCAATTGTTTCAATTCAGGGTCGTTTTCTTTCTTCATTGCCATGAGAAGTTCCGTGTATCCATGAATCACTTGAAGGAGGTTGTTAAAGTCATGGGCCACGCCTCCGGCGAGGGTACCGATGGCCTCCATCTTCTGGGCATGTAAAAGCTGCGCCTCAAGCTGCTTTTTTTCCTGCTCTGCCTGTAATTGGTCGGTGATATCAAGGAGCTGAATAACTGTTTTATGATTTCCACCCGGATCTATTATCGTGGTAACACGAATGTTGCCATGTCGTTTTTGGCCGTCTTTACGAGTGAAACCAAAATTTTCTGATTCGCGACTGCTTTTTTCCGGGCTTTGATCAGATAGGAATGCTGCAATGGCAGCCGGAAAAAATTCAACGATTTTTTTCCCCTCGATTTCCTTGCGGGGATACCCCAATATCCGGCATAATTGATTGTTGACATAGATAATTAGGCGCTGATGATCGATAATCAGAATGCCGTCATGAGAATTTTCAACCACGGACCGGTAACGCTTCTCGCTCTCACGCAAGGCTCGCTCCGCCTCTTTACGGGTACGGATATCTCTGGCGACGTTTAAGATGACATTTTGGCCCCGGTACGTAATCGCCCTGGCGTTAATTTCAACCGGAACCGGATTGCCGTCCCTTGCGATATGGAAGGTTTCAATTGTCATTTTGTCTGGTTTTTGATCTTGATCATCATCCAAAAGGCCACGAATCGTTCTGGCGTCTTTTTCAGGAAGGATTGCATCATGACCCGGATCCAACTGGATATCAGCATGGTATCCCAGCTGGAGGCGGGTGGCTTGATTGGCTTGAAGAATTTTTCCCTGAGAATCGACGATATAGACGGCATCATCCACATTTTCCATCAATTCGGTATAACGCGTCTTTTCCTCCATATCTTTTAGCTTGATCAGCATCTCATTAAATACCTGGGACAGACGCTGGAACTCCGCGTAATCTCCATTGGTGGTTGTAAAGGATATATTTTTAACGCCTCGAGAGATATGATAGGCTTTGTTGGCCATTTCGCTTAAAGGCCGTGCCAGGCGTTTGCCTAACAATATCGAAAACAAGATGGAAACGGTTAACACCGAAAAGGTGAATATACCTATGAAGAAGGCGACGTTTCTTTTTTCCACGGAAAGGTCTTTGCGGGAAGAAGAAAAATATAAATTTTGAAATCCATCCAGCGGGATTAAAACCCAATCAGAATTCAGGCGAATGGAGTCGGAATCCTTTGAAATAGTATTCAGAGGGGTATTGTTCGGCGGGATGGCCGCATCGCGAACGAGACCAATGAACTCATCTTCTTTTGAAATAAGGATATTGTCCTGAATGGTTTGCCCAAGGGTGTCAGCCAGTTCTTTGTCCTGCATCATGTCGTACAATGCAAACGCATCACCCATCCGCTTTTTTTTGTGCATAATCGGGGCTTCAAACCACCAAAGCACTCTTGTCGTGCCTTTTTCTTCGATGATTTTACCCCTGACGGGTGATAATTTTACTGTTTTTAAAATCTGATCCGACAGGTTTGGATGCACCTGCGGATAGATCGGTTCTTGCCCCTGTTTTTTTATATAAAACGATACACCCGGTATTTCCGAGTAAAATTCCCTGGCTCTTTCCTCCACCTGGGTGGTATCATCCAGCATCATTGTTACCCGGAGGGCATTGTCTGTGCATAGTGTGGTGAGGCTTTGTTTTATATCCGCAAGGCGGGTTTTCAATATCGTCTCGGCCTGCCCCTTTTGCGCCAGTATTTTTTTCTTAAATTCGGATTCGAGTCTCTGACTGAAATAGATGGACAATACGATGGATATCATGGCAACGGATCCGGTCACCAAGATAGCGACCGAGGTCATCAGATAAGTTGAAAAGAGAACTCGTTTTTTGCGTGTCACCTATTTCTTCCTAATCCCATATCCAACCGAACAGATGGTCGTCCGCGGTCAGCCATTTCTTTATTTTAGATAATAGATAATAAGTTCAATCCTTCGATTTTGAAGGCGGCCAGCTTCCGTATCATTGGGGGCTATCGGGCGACTGGTGCCATAGGCAACAGCTGAAAGCTTGGATGAATCCAACCCGGCCTCTTCCTCAAAAAATCGGACTACGGCAATCGCTCTTGCCGCGGACAACGCCCAGTTGCTGGAACCGTTTTTTTTCGCGGGCGTATTATCGGTATGCCCCTCGACCCTGATATGCTGGTCCCGGTTTTCTTTTACAGATGCCGCAATTTTCCGTAGAATCTTTTTTCCGTGCGCGTTAATCACGGTACTTCCCGGGTTAAAAAGAATGGTGTCTTGAATGACCATTCTCAGCCGGTTTTCCATGGTTTCGATCTCGAATAATTTTTTAGCGATTTGTTCTTTGAGACTCGTTTCAATGGTTTTTTTGGTGTCGTCAAGTAATCGAATTACATTTTCCTGTAATTGAATGATCGAATCTCTTTTTTTTATTTCAAGCTTCAGATTTTTTATTTTGCTGGATAAACCGGCATTGATTTTTTCCATTTCCTGAAAACGGTCTTGGAGGTTTTGGTTTTCCGATGGTTTTTTTGTGTCATCCCGCTCCTCGGGAAGTATCTTGTTTTCGGATTGCAGCCGATTGAGATTCTGTACGCATTGGCTATGATTTTCCTTCAAGCGGCTGATTTCCTGCTCGGCGTTTTCAAGCTGCCGCATATTTTGAGATAGCTGGGCTCGGGTGGCATCGAGGTCCGCTTCTCTCGTCAGGCAGTCCCTTTTAAGCATACAGGCGGATGGCCAGAAAGCGATGAAACATAAACTAAGAAAGATTAGTTTGCGGGGCATTTACACGATTCCCTGATTATTGCACCATTTTTATAAGTTACGGTAGGGCAGGGTAATATCCAGCTCTTTTATTTTATACAGCAGGGTCTTGTAACTGATTCCCAGTATTTTGGCCGCCTTGCTTTTATTCCCACCGGTTTTTTCAACTATGGATAATATTACTTCTTTTTCCACAATATTGAGCGCTTTTTTTCTGACTTTTTTAAGGGGAAGCGAATGGGTATTTTTCAAGTATCGTTTTTCAAAGTCTAATATTTTATGGATAAACGATGAACTGAAAATACGCTTGGCCTCAAGGTCGAATTCCTCAATGGGCCGGGACGGGTTTTTTAAGCTGGCGATCACTTTCTCGCTGTCGCCCAGTACCAGAATCCGCTTTAAGACATTCTG
>JAOZUU010000371.1 GCA_029938515.1 Desulfobacterales bacterium
CAGCCAGACAGCCATGATATTGGTATAGGCATTGTCTTTTATCCCGTCTGTATCCGTGCCGGGTAGTTGCTCATGAAACTCATCCGGCCCCATGACCCCTTCAATGGTGTATTTCCCGATACTTTCATCCCATTTGGCAATACTGGCCCAGAAGCGAGCAATGTCGAGCATCATTTCGACGCCATATTCATTTAGAAATTTTCTGTCATCGGTATCGGCAACATACCGCCAGGTATTGTAAAAGACCGCGATGGAAACATGGCGCTGACGCCGGCTCAGATCCGGCCCCCAGGACCCGTCTTTGGGGTTGTAGTGAACGCTCTGGGTTTCTTCGTCGCCCCCGTCCGCCGTTTGCCAGGGATACATGGCGCCCTGATAACCATTTTCCCGGGCATATTGGCGGGCGCCGTTCAGCCGCCGGTAGCGATACATGAGCAGTGCTCTGGAGATCTCCGGAAAACGAAGATTATAATAGGGAAGAATGTAGATCTCATCCCAGAAAACATGACCCCGGTAGGCCTCTCCATGCAACCCGCGAGCGGTGATTCCGGCATCGATAGTCTGGTTATGAGGGGATGCGGCCACAAGCATATGGTAGGCATGCAGCCGGGCCACCTTTTGCATTAAGCGGTCTCCATCGATTCGAATGTCCGTTTTTTTCCAGATACGCGCCCAGGCCCGGACATTGAGCCGGTAGACATCCTGGTAGGATCTGGCGCCCGACAGTGTCTGAATACCGGCGGCAGCCGGGTTTTTAACGCCTTGATCCAGGGAGGTATGCAGGCTGACCAGCTTTTCCAGGGAATATGTGGTATTACAACAGGCATCTATAGTGCAAATTTCAGCAATATAACCCCTCTTTTGTGAAAACGTTTTGGTGGGCCGAATCGACTTATCTCCATTATACATAGCCGTTTTGGCTCGCATCACCACTTGATATTTCGAGCGGCTGGTTTGGACATGCAAATAGATGCCGTTTTTGGTTTTACCCTGCGACACGGGTGATAGATGGATTGCATTGAGCTGCCGGTAACGGGGGACATTATCGTTGATGACGGTACCATCCAGAGCGGAGCGGATACGGATGGTATCATTATAGTTGACCGGGGTGATATCAAATTTGACGGCACAAAGATGCGGATCGGCCATGGACGCCACCCGACGGCTGTGAATCAGGGTAATTCGCCCCAGGCCGTCTTTGCACACCATGGTTCGCGTCAGTTCCCCTTCTTTCAGGTTCAAATTGTGCCGATAACTTAAGATCTTCATCTTCAGGGGACTGATATAATCAGATCGACCAATGGCAAACTCGGTCAATGTCCAGTTGGGGCAATTCACAAAATCGTTGTTATAGATTCGCTTGCCGCCGACCATGGTCGCAATTCTGTTATAAACGCCGGCGATATAGGTGCCCGGATAGTGGGCATCCGAGGCATTTTCACCTTCATAATTTCCGCGGTTCCCCATGTAGCCATTCCCGATGGCAGTCAGCGTTTCCCGAAGTTTTTCATCATCCGGATCAAAGGCCTTATAGGTCAGATTCCATCCATCCGCTTCAATGCCGTCTTCGAACCACGTGTTGATCATATCCACCGAGATTTCGGCCATATCACTAACTACCAGGTCCGCGCCATTTTGAAGCAGGATTTCCCCTTCTATTTCCCTGGCAATGCCGAGGGTCAGACCGAAATTACCGTTTCTGCCGGCCTGGACACCGGAAATGGCGTCTTCGATCACCACGCATTCCCCTGGTTTCAAACCCAGCCGTTTTGCCGAGGTTACAAAAATATCCGGGTCCGGTTTCCCTTTCAACTTCAACTCGCGGGAGACGATACCGCAAACCCGGCTTTCAAAAAACTTCTCGATCCGGCCCAGCTTCAGAATCAGTTTGCAATTTTGGCTGGATGAGGCCACCCCGATTTTAATCCCTCGTTTTTTGCAGTCCTTGATGAAGGCGATGGTGGAACCAAACACATCCGGTCCTTCTTTTTGAAGTACTTTCTGAAAGTCTTTGTTCTTACGATTTCCCAGCCCGCAAATGGTTTCTTTTTTAGGTGAATCGCTGAAATCACCGAAAGGCAGGTGAATGCCCCTCGATTCAAGGAAACTTTTAACACCATCCATGCGGGGCTTGCCGTCCACATATTCCAGATAATCCTTTTCCCGATCAAAGGGGACGAAGAGCGTACCGTCGCGGTCGGCAACTTTTTTTAAATAATCGTTGAACATGCTCTCCCAGGCCAGGCCGTGGACACGGGCAGTCCCGGTAACCACACCATCCAAATCCAGAATTACACCTTTGAACTTTTTAGAAGCCATACGTTTATCCCTTCGGTTGCGCCATTATTAGCACCTATCTTTGGAAATCACATCATGTTTGCGAAGAATTTAATTAACCAAATATTTTCACCACCCAGACACCAGGGCACAAAGTTTTATTATATTAACCGTTTATTATTTGTGGGTGGCTATTCTATTCGGTTTATCCGGGTTGGGCTGACAGCTGGTTTAAAATCGTAACAAGCATGTCGGGTTCCGGTACGGTTACCGCATCGGGACAAATGGCTTTGACACGATCGGCCAGTTCCGGTTTTTTGGTCACGAAAATTGACCAGGAATCATTCGTCCTCGCCATGGCTGCTTCAAGCATGGGTATGTCCGATCCCGTATCGCCGCAAACAAGATGGGGACCCTTTTCCATGTGAAGGTTTAGCTCTTTATCCAGGTAGTCGATAGCATCGGCCTTGTCAAAATCCTTTAAACCGGCCTTTTGATCCGAAACAGTAAGAATAATCTCAATATCCAACCCGGTGTCTTCGATCCTGAAATTGTCTTCGGCCGGATCGAGCTTTTTTACGATCTCTTTTATCAACGACAAAAATTCGTCGGATTCGGTCGCCTCAATGGAACCGCTGATATCCTGCCTGGCAATGGTCGTCTGGCCGAATTTGAACTGCAGGCCGGACCCGATCAGAGAGAAGATTTCATAGGTAGGTGCCTGAACCAGCTTGCTTAGCTGGTGATTCAAACGACTGATGAGCGCCTGCTTCTCATCCTCGATGGGAAAGCTCCGGCGTGTACCGGAAAGATCGATGAATTCCCGGCCTTTTGAGGCCGCAAAAATAATGGTTTTCTCGGGGATCGTGCTGACATCCGTAATACCGATATCCCTCAGCGGGGCCGAGGTGATCATGATGGGATGGGTCACGCAATTTTTCGCAAAGCGGACTAAAAATAGTGCATTGTAGATCGACTGAATAGAGGAGCGATAGCGGCCGCAGTAGTTGTTGGTTGTGCCATCCCGGTCTGTAATAAAGCAGTTGAACTGCTTCTCTTTTAATACTGCCACACCGGATTGAACATGGGAGGAGAAGTTGGAATGGAGTGCTTCGAGATAGGAAATAAATTTATCCTCACCGTTTTCAAGGTAATAAATATCCTTTTCCAACTCCGTTATCTCATAAGTCATATCCACATCGATGGCATCTGAACGGCCGATTTTAAGCGTGGCCTGGTAATCCGCTTTCAGGCAATTCTCAAGCGCCCCGAGGGCGGCTTTTAATGCGTCAATCTGTTTTCCCTGGAGGCTCTGTGACGCAATCAACTGGTTGACGACCTGGTAGCGGATATTACGGGTCCGTGCCATTAAGTCGTAAAATGATTTGAGACTGTCAACGGCCTGTTTTTTGATCATGTTAAGCCTCATGTTTGGATTAATAAAGGGACAAATATGGCAGAAAAATGACTATCTGTCAATTTTTGCGCACTTGCTCGACAATGGACTCTAATACGGATATTAGGGCCTCGGAAAAAATTAAATCCACCATCTTACTTGTCTTTTTGCCCGTGTTCCGCGTTAC
>JAOZUU010000018.1:0-4808 GCA_029938515.1 Desulfobacterales bacterium
CCGGCATCAATTTGCTCTTCCAGATTTCTACTGGTGGCTGAAATCAACCGGAAGTCTACATCCATGGGCAGACTGTCTCCAATTCGGGTGATCTTTTTTTCTTCTAAAACCCGAAGCAGGTCCACCTGCATTTTCCGACTGATCTCTCCAATCTCATCCAGAAACAGAGTGCCGCCGCCAACGACTTCCAGAAAGCCCTTGCGCGCATGCGTCGCTCCGGTAAACGCTCCCTTTCGGTGTCCGAAAAGCTCGCTTTCCAGAAGTGAGTCCGGCAGCGCTCCGCAATTGATCGGGATAAAAGGGAAATGGGCTCTTTTGCTTTTGGCATGGATCGCCTTTGCAATTAACTCTTTCCCGGTACCCGTTTCGCCGATCAGCAGAATCGATGACTCGCTGTCCGCCACCTGAGGGATAAGAGTGAAAATTGCTTCCATTTCCGGAGATTGTCCGATGATATTGTCGAACCGGGTTATTTTTTCCAATCTCCCTTTCAGATAACTGTATTCTGATACGAGTTTTTTCTGCTGAATTATTTTCTCCATGGTTAAATTGAGCTGATCGGGCTTGAAAGGTTTCATTAAGTAGTCCATGGCCCCCAGCTTCATGGCCTTCACGGCGGATTCAATGGATCCGTAAGCAGTGATGATGATTACAATCGTATCCGGATATTCGGCCTTCACTTTTTCCAGCAATTCGATACCATCCATCCCCGGCATCTTGATATCCACAAAAAGCAGATCAAATGGATATTTTTCCAACTTTTCCAGTGCCTCAAATCCGGATGCGGCGGTGTCCACCATGTGTCCGCCCTTCTCAAACCAAAGTTTAAAGGACTCCCGGACAATCATTTCATCGTCCACAATCATTATTTGCATTTTAGATCCCTTCTATCGCCCCAGGGGCAATCTCAGGATAAAGGTGGTGCCCTCCCCTTCTTCGCTCTTAACCTCAATCCGGCCATTATGATCTTTTACAACACCGTAGACGATGGACAATCCCAATCCGGTTCCTTCGCCGATATCTTTGGTGGTAAAAAACGGGTCATAGATATGATCGAGGTTTTTTGATGGGATACCATAACCGGTATCCCGGATTTCCACAACGGCACTTGTTTTTTTCTTGTTAATCCGGGAAGTAATATTTAGCTCTCCTCCCGATGGCATGGCTTCCATGGCGTTAAAAATCAGGTTCAGGAAACATTGCTGCAACTGATTATCGTCCCCCCATATGGATAGAATATTTTCGGAAAGATCGATGGTCAAACTGATTTCCTGCAGTTCCATTTTATGCTGGGTAAGGGCGATCACTGCCTCCAGAATATCATTCAGGTTCAAATCCGCATATTCCATGGGATGCTCCCTGGAAAAGGAGAGAAGTCCGGATACGATACGCCCGCACCGTTCCAGTTCATCGGACATCAGGGAAACAATCCGCCTTAACTTCTCCAATTCTTCAGGCGCCGGAGGCCCCTGGGACAAACTCTCTTTAATCAAGTGACTAAATGTCAGCAACCCCTGAATGGGATTATTAATTTCATGGACACAACTGGCAGCAATTTTACCCAGGGAGATCAGCCGATCTTCCTGAACCAGTTTATTCAGGTCGGATTTTAATTCTCTGACGCGATTTTCCATTTTCGATACCATCGCTTCGGTGATGTCCCGCCAGATCTCAATGATACGGACAATCTCGCCATCGTTTTTCTTTACCGGATAGGTAAGAATATCAATATACGCCAGTCGATCCTTTGAAATGGGATCTTCGTGAATGACATGGGCCGATTCTCCGGTGCGAAGCGTTTCCACCATCGGACACTCAAAGCCGGTATCGCTAGCCGAACACGGTTCTTTTTTACCTCGAACCAGTTGATAACAATATTCCCCGATTACCTCCTCCCTCTTTTTACCCAGAATTTCCAGGTAGGCTTCGTTAATGTCCTCAATGGTAAAATCCGTATTTAGTACGATAATCCGCTGTTTGGCCTGCTTGATGAGGAATTCGGAGATCATTTTCTCCATCACCACTTGTTTTTCAGCGGACTTCAACTGTTGATCGATTAAATAAAGGTTGCGAATAAATCGACCGATATTATGTTCAATAATTCCCATCCGTTTGGGTCTGTGGTGGATGAGATCGAGAAGAACTTCTCTGCTGTTTGTCAGCTCGACAATACCATCCAGTCCTTCGATCTTGAAAAGGTCCATGAAGTCACTGGTGGTATAAATCCCCATTTTCCGGGCCAGAAGAAAACCCTCAGCATCAGGGTTGATATCGCACACTCCCAAAAGATGAATATCCAGATACGGCAAGGCTTCCTTCTGAAGAAGTTCAAGGAAGTATTTGCAGGCTCTTCCTCCACCCACGATCCCCAGGTTCAGAGATAGCTTTTCTCCATTGTTTTGATTGGGAGGCATCATTTTACGCAATCATTGTTTAGCTTGTTTCGAAAAGATTCGGTGATAGAAAGATTCAGGTCGAGTCTTAAGTCCTTATCCGACAGGCCGATGGCCAAGCCTATAAGCTGCGGAAGATAGAGAATCGTCATGGACAGATCTTCACCGTAAGTTGCGGAAATCTTTTTCTGATAGGCTTCAAGATTCATTTGGCACATGGGGCACACCGTAACAACTGCATCCGCACCTCTGGCAGCCCTTAAGATAGCAGCCACCAGCTCCATTCCCACATCCATCTTGGTGTTCATGTGGGAAGCGCCGCAGCATTTGCCGCCCATATCCCAGGCGTGGACCCGTGCGCCGGTAACGTTGATGAGCGGTTCCATGGTGGTGGGTTTCTCAGGGTCGTCAAAGACCGTATAGGGCCGCAGACACTGACATCCATAATAAGGAGCGATGGAAAGACCGTCCAGCGATTTCCTGATCTTTGGGGCCAGGCTGTCGGCACCAAGATCCGTGGCCACCACATCCAGAAGATGCCGCACCTGTATATCGCCCTTCAACTCAAGATTGTCTTCCTTTAAAACCGTATTAATTTCATTCAGGATGTCGGGTTCCTTTTTGATTTTTTCAGCTACATTTCTCAGGTTCAGGTAGCAGGCGCTGCAGGGGATCATCAGATCAGCGTCGAGTTCCATGGTTTCTGCCAGGGCAAGGTTCCTGGCAGGCAGCGCCAGTGAAAGCAGATGGCTAACGGACTCGGCCGCACTGGCCCCGCAGCACGTCCAGTCCTCGATCTCCGTCAATTCGATACCCATCGCTTCCATAAAAGCGATCGTGGATAGATTGTATTCAAGGGCCGACCCCTCAAGGGAACAGCCGGGGTAATACAGATAGTTCATTTCTTCCTCCTATCTATCTACCTTCCATCTCTTCCACCTTACGAAATATCGCTTTGAGCTTTCCCTCCCCTTTTGAGGGGATCTGAATGTGCACCTTGCCCTTACCCATCAGTCGCATTCCCAGGGCGGCAAACCGAAACGGGAGAAACGGACTTTTCATGGCGGTAAAGTACATGGTCATGAACTCCATTTCCCGAACTTTTCCATGACGTCTTACGCTCTCCAAAAAACTTTTGTAAAACAGACTGCTTTGTTTGTATTTGGAAAGTCCGTCCTTTGCGGCAATCTGTTTGAGGGCTGCCATGGCCTCGGTCAACGGCAAACCGCGGGGACACCGAAGGGTGCAGTAGTAGCAGGAAGAACACAAGGAAAAGGTTTTACTTTTAAAAATATCATCTTTTTGTCCCATCAGAACCATGCGCCACAGCCGGCGAGGTGTAAAATCCATGGCAAACTCATTTGGGCATGATCCGCTGCACGTGCCGCACTGAATGCATGCCCGGACCATCTCCTGCACCTCGGACAACTCTTCCGGAAACGATATGGTTATCGCTTTATTTTCAGCCATAGCCGTCTGGTTCATTAACAATTCCTTTCTATTGTTCATTGCTTAGAGTCAGCCCCCAGCCCCTTCAAGAGCTGAATCAATGACATCGAACATCAGCTGTTCGGCAAACCCGAGAACAACCGCAGCACTGTTGGGACACACCGTCGCACATGAACCGCACCCCTGGCACATTGCCGGGTTGACCCGCACTTTTTCAAGGTCCAGGTCAATGGTTCGTGCTTCGTATGGGCATGCTTCGATGCAACGCTCACATAGACTGCACAAACTATGGCGTACGATAGACACAATCTTTCCGGCCGGCAGCTTCTCATGGGAAAGAATTCTCAAGGAACGCTGGGCGGCAGCACCGGCCGTGGCGATGGCTTCAGGAATCGATCGCGGCGACAGGGCCAGCCCGCAGGCAAAAACACCTTCCTTGACGGCATCCACCGGACGCCATTTGGATTCGGCCTCGGCAAAAAAGCCGTCCGTGTCTCTATCGGCACCAAAGGCGACCGTTAGTTGCTCCGGCAATTCCGGTACGATACCGGTGGCCAGCACCAGCAGATCGGTTTCAATTTCAACCGGTTTTCCCAAGAGGGGATCAACGGCGGCAACGGAGATGGGCCCATCAGGTCCTTCAGGTACGGAGACCTGCGGTTTGTTTCCCACATCGTACTGGATAAAGATGATGCCTGCCTTGCGCGCTTTTGTAAAATAGCTTTCGGTAAAACCATGCGTCATCATGTCCCGGTACAGAACGTAAATCGCGATCGCCGGGTTTTTTTCTTTTAAAGTCAATGCATGTTTCAAAGACGTGGGACAACACACCCGGCTGCAATAATTTCTCGGTTCTTCCCTGGAATCCACGCACTGAATCATCACCACGGCGTTAAACTGTCCCGGATCGAATTCGTCTGATTCATCTGGGGCCAACCGGGTTTCCAACTCCTTTTGGGTAATAAT
>JAOZUU010000018.1:4908-9172 GCA_029938515.1 Desulfobacterales bacterium
TCCACCGGATATCCATGGTCCGCAACCGCCAGGGCGGCATGCATCCCGGCAATACCGCCACCCACCACCAACGCTCTCCGGGTGATGGAAATAATCGGTGCGGAAGCCGGTTCGATGTATTTTAGTCTGGATATACCCATGGATAGAGCTGAAAGCTGAAGGCTGAAGGCTGAAAAGGAATCTCCTCCACTGCTTTGAGCTTTCAGCTTTGAGCTTTGAGCTTCTCTCATAATGTCGACGACGTCCATCAACGCTGGATCCAAGTGGATACGACGGCCCAGTTCCCTGAGCTTACGGATATAAAGATAGGGAAGACAGGCACCGATAAGAATACGATTGGGCGCGGACGTCTCGGCAATTTCCGACAGTTTCTCCCACCCGGTCGCCGTACAAGCCTGATCGATGGTGACGACCTGGTCAACATATGGGTCTTTTTCGAGATCTTTGGCCAAGCGCTCTGAATCAGGGTGCTCAGGAAATTTATTGCCGCAGGTACAGACAGCCACCAGTATCCGTGGGTTTTCCGTCGAGACATCTCTAAATTCCGGTTCCATTGAGTCTTCAACGGCCAGGCTGCCGCCGGCGGCATGGATCACCCTTGAAGCTTCCAGGGAGGCAGCCGATGCATGGACCACCGACTCGCTGATATCCTTCAGTCCTGAAAATGATCCCCCGACCACTACTCCCGGACGACCGGTACCGGCCGGGAAAAAGGGCTCACTTTGGACAAATCCCCACGGATTTAGCTCAACCCCGGCCAGTTCGGCGATCTGAGCCGTCCCCGCGGAAGGACGCTGGCCCACGGCCAGAATCACTAAATCAAATGTTTCATCCGTAACCGAACCGTCGGTGCGCACATACCGGACAACCGGATCCTTGGATCCGGTATCCGGTGTAACGGAATGAATCCTGGCCCTTTCAAAGCGAACACCACCGTCTCTTTCCGCGTGCTCCCGGTAGCGCTGAAACGATTTTCCGAATGTACGCATATCCATGTAGAAGATTGCCGCATCCAGCCTATCGCCACCCCGTTCTTTTGCCAGCAGGGCTTCCTTGATTGCGTACATGCAGCAGATGGATGAACAAAAATCCGCATCGCATTGGATATCCCGGGACCCGACGCACTGGAACCAGGCGATCCTCTCCACCGCTTTGCCGTCATGGGGTCTAACCAGTTTCCCACCGCTGGGTCCGGTGCCGCTCAGGATCCGCTCGAATTCCAGGCTGGTGATGACATTGGGATTGATGCCGTAGCCGTAAACATTCTTTTCATCGGCCGGATTATAAAAATCGGTGCCGCCGCAAAGAACGATGGATCCGACGGTCAGCTTTCGGTCTCTGCTGGCTATAAGATCGGTATATACCTCCACAACTTTGGGGATCATGATCTCCGGGTCAAAAGGTTTTATCAGGTAATCCAGCGCGCCGATCTTCATGGCTTCCACGGCGGTTTCCACAGTGGCATACGCCGTCATCATCAAGACACACAGCTCGGGAACAACCTCTTTTGCTTTTCCCAACAACTCCACGCCGTCCATTCCGGGCATTTTGATATCCGTCAGCATGAGGTTAAATGGCTCCCGGGCCAGCTTCTCCAATGCTTCCGGGCCTGATTGGGCCGTATCCACATCAAAGCGTTCATCCACCAGCCATTCCTTCAGGGAATCGCGTACGATGAGTTCGTCATCCACAATCAAAATCCGAAACGCCTTGCGTCGATCCGCAGCCAGCTGAACGGCATTAGACGGACAGGCTTTTTCACATTCACCACAGCGGGTACAGGCGGCCGGATCTATCACATAGGTGTTGGGAATGTTGTGTGGAACCGGCAGATAAATCGCTTTATGCGTACTCAATTTCTCATTAAATGCGTCCGGCACATCCACGGGACACACATCCTCGCAGGCACCGCATCCGACGCACAGCTCCGAATCGACCCAGGTGGGTTTTTCCCGGAGTGAGACTGCAAAATTTCCCGGATCACCTTCAATAGCGGCGATTTCCGTATTGAGGAGAATATCAATATTTTCATGGAAAAGCCCCTTGCGGAGACAAAACTGCGCAGAGGCATCCCGCTGCACCAAGGGAAGCATTTTACACATGCCACAATGGTTGGTAGGAAACTGGTAATCTAGTTGGCTGAGAATGCCGCCGATATGCGGCGCCCGATCGATCAGCGTGACCCCGTACCCTGTCTCCGCCAAATCCAGGGCCGCCCGGATTCCGCTGATACCGGCACCCACCACCAGTGCTCTGCCAATTTTTCTTTTCATAGCAGATCCTCTAAAAGATTTATCCTTGAATATTCCTTTAACTTTGAGCCTTGAGCTTTGAGCTCTTAACCAATCCCCACAACCTCATCGAACTCATCTTCCCGGAACTCGGACAAAGGCGGTTTCTCATCAAGGCTTCGCCCCGCCTCATAATCAAATCCTTTCTGTGTTCTGTGGGCAATGGTGCGAAACAGCTCCATTACCGGGATGTCGTTCGGACAGGCATTGGTGCACTGACCGCAGCCCACGCAGGCCGTGCTCATGTGGGCCAGACGCGTGAGGTGATAAAACACCGTGTCCGTCGGCATTTTTACAACACCTTTTCGATCCGCCCATCGCAAATACTGAGACGGTTCATGATCAAAAACATCCGTCAGGAACACACATTCCCTGCAGTAACAAACCGGACAAGCCACCCGGCAGTTGTAACAGTTGATGCAGTTGGCCAGATAACCGGTCAGTTTTTCCAGGCTGTCCGTGGCGGCATGGGTTTCGGTAAACATGCGATCTCGAAAAGCAATCCGTTCCGCTACCAGCGCATCAACAGCCTTTTTACGCTCAGGCGGTTCTTCCGTTTCCGAAAGCCGCAAGTTTAAAAAGAGCATTTCGCCTGCTTGGGTCCTGGCTTGAACCAGAACCCGACTGTCTGTATCCATGCCGAAAAGACCCACGGAAACATCGGCACCGTCGGCCACGGGAAATTCACAGGCCTGACAGGCTGGCGCCAGATCAATGCCGTCCATGGCCGCCCCTTTGCCGGAGAGGACACGGGTATAAAACGCTTTTGTGGAAGCGCCGATATCTTCCCCTACCCAGTTGAAATAATCAGTATTCCGGTAGGCGCCCAGGCAGTCAATTCCGATAATAACCAGATCTTCAGTCCGCCCCTGCTTGAGTTTCACCAGCTCAATAAATGCCCGGATCTCGCACGGTCGAAGGACCACGGCAATTTTTCCGCCCGAAGCCTTGCGTGTGAGTCGGGATACGACCTTGGCACCATTCATGGGAAAAGCCGGAGACAATGGATCAGCCCCATCCAGGCGCGCAGGGTCGGTGATCAGGGTCGGCATCACCCTGTTTTTCATGGGAAGCCGCCAGGGGACCAAAATCGCGCTGATCTCGTCCTGATCCAGAACCGCCATGAAAAACCCTCTCAGCGCGCCTAGAAGATCCTGATCTTTAACGTCTATTTGTGCCGTCTTCGCCATCGCTTCCTCCAAAGTAACAAAAGGTTTAAGGTTCAGAGTTCAGGGTTCAAGGGTTCAGGGTTGGTGGTTGCTTTTTTGTTGATTTTGTTCATAGATGAATCCGCTGCGTCCTGAATTTGCCTCTTCAAGCCGAAGTCGCGAGCAAACTTGTCCATCTGAGTGAGGCCGTAAACTTTCCGACTCAGTTCTCGGGCCAACTGCCAAGCCTCAATATCCTCAAATCTTTCTATTTTCATGCGATCCCATTCTAAACTTACAAATTAACAAATTAAATTCTCGGTAAACCACGAACCCTTGAACCTCTGAACCCAGAACCTTTGAACCTTTTTAGATCACCATTTTCAGTTTTGCCTCGCTCGGCCCGAGGGTTTTGAGCTGAGCGACCAGTTCCCTCATGATTTCAGCGAACTGGATACCGTCGCTGGCCCCGATCCATGTCAGCCTGAGTCGTTCAGGTTCAAAGCCAAACTGCGGAAGAATTTCTTTCAAAAGCTTGATTCGCCGACGCGCCTTGAAATTTCCGTTGATGTAATGGCAGTCGCCGGGATGGCATCCGCTTACCAGCACACCATCCGCACCTTCCAGCAAAGCCTTGATCACGTACTGGGGATCAACCATCCCGGTGCACATCACCCGGACCATACGCACATTTTTAGGATAGGTCAGCCTGGAAGTGCCGGCCAGGTCCGCTGCCGTATAGGTACACCAGTTACAGACAAAGGCTATAATGGTGGGTTCAAAATCCGTCATGGCTCTCCTCCACTTGCTCGTTCCTGGCTTGCC
>JAOZUU010000018.1:9272-13653 GCA_029938515.1 Desulfobacterales bacterium
TCATCGCCCCAGTTCGCTGATGGTTTCAATAATGCCGTCGATTTCCGCAAAAATCTGCCGGCTTTTAAAATGCCTGCTGCGGGCGGCTCCACTGGGGCAAAACCCTGAGCAGCTCCCGCAGCCCTTGCATACTGCCGGATTGACCACCGATATACCTTTACGTTCATCAAACTCAATGGCCGAATAGGGACACAATTCGATACAGACCTGGCAGCCGATGCAAATATCCGGATCGATCCATGAAATGGTGGGCGGCACTTCGACTTTTCCCAGCGTGGCCAGGGCCAGGGCCTTTACGGCCGCACCGGATGCCTGTGAAACGGTGTCCGGGATATCCATGGGTTTCTGGCAGCAACCGCAGAGAAACACACCGTCCGTGGCAGTGTTCAGCGGAGCCAGTTTGGGGTGTTCCTCAAGGAAAAATCCGTCTGCGCCCTGGTTGACGCCGAATACTCGACCGACATCCAGGGCATCGTCCCTGGCCTGCATTGCCGCACAGAGGACGACCATATCCACAGGTACCCGAATTTTTCTCCCCAAGAGTGTATCCTCGCCAATAGCGATGAGCTTTCCCTCTTCTTCAGGGTTGGCAGCCTGGTTGGTTACCTCTGCGACCTTGCCCCGGATAAAGACCGTCCCCTCTTCCTGGCATCTGCGGTAAAACTCCTCGTACCCCTTTCCAAAGCACCGCATGTCGATATAAAATTCGTAGACTTTCGTATGGTGCCCAACCTTTTCCTTGATCAAATGGGTGTATTTCAAAGCATACATGCAGCAAACCCGGGAGCAGTATTCGTGGTAGTTCACGTCCCGGCTGCCGATACAGTGCAGCAGAGCCACACTGCCCGGAGAACGGGTAAACTCCCCGTTTTCATCCCTGATCAGGATCTTGCCGCCGGTGGGTCCGGTGGCATTGCTCAACCGCTCAAACTCAAGAGACGTGTACACATTGGGGAAAGTGCCGTACCCGTATTGTTTCATGGGAGTGGGATCCATGAGATCATACCCGGTGGCCAGGATGATGCTGCCGACTTTCACCTGGATCTCTTCCTCCTGCTGGGTGTGATCGATGGCAATGGCTTCACAGACTCGCACACATTCCATGCATTCGCAGCAGACGCCGCAGTTCAGGCAACGAAGTGCTTCCTCCTTCGCCTTTTCCTCTGAAAAATTCCGGTCAACCTCTTCAAAATTCGCCACTCTCTGGGCGGGGTCCATATGTTCGCTCTTTACACGGGGAGCCGGTTCTATCTCTTTTGGGATTTTCTGCCAGTCTGTCCCCGGGGGTTGCCGCGAGGCCACTTCTTCCGCGTAACGAATCAGATCCTCCCCGCTGATATACCGGTGGATAGCCTCCACCGCCTTGTGACCGGCGGCCACGGCTTCAATCACGGTAGCCGGACCGGTGACGGCATCACCTGCGGCAAATACATGGGGAACACTCGTCTGCAGGATGTGGGGGTTCACCCTGATGGTGTTTCTTGAAGTCAGTTCCAGATCGGGTTCTCCTTCGGCCCAGGTCACATCGATTTTCTGACCGATGGCCGGTATCACCGCATCACACGGTATGACAAACTCAGATCCCTTCACCGGCATCGGTCGCCGGCGCCCACTGGCATCAGGTGGGCCGAGTTCGGTGCGGATGCACTCAAAACCGGTCACTTTCCCACCCTGATGATGGATTCTTACCGGAGCGGTGAGGTAGGAAAGTTTGATACCTTCATCTCTGGCACCCTCTATTTCTTCCGCATAGGCCGGCATTTCCCGTTCGGAACGCCGGTAAACCACCGTAACGGTTTCAGCGCCGAGACGTTTAACCACACGGGCGGCATCAATAGCTACATTCCCGCCACCGATGATGATCACCTGGTTGCCGGGCACTTTCCCCCTGCCCAGGTTTACATCTCTTAAAAAACCCACCGCATCGATAACTCCTCGAGCATCTTCTTCGCCGGGGATGTGCATTTGGAGGGAATCATGGGCGCCAATCCCAAGAAATACGGCGGAAAAACCCTCTTTTTGAAGATCCGCCAGTGAAAAGTCCTTCCCCAAACGCATACCGGTTTTCAGCTCGATGCCATGACGAAGCAGGTAGTCGATTTCCCTGTCCAGGACGTCCGACGGCAGACGGTAATTCGGAATCCCGACGCGGAGCATCCCGCCCGGTTGATCAAGCGCCTCAAATAAAGTGATCCGGTAGCCTTTCAACCGTAAATAATAGGCCGCCGTCAGACCGGCGGGCCCTGAACCGATCACCGCTACTTTTTCCGGACGGTCTTCTATTTCCGGAAGGGGCAACCCCAAAAGGTCCACCTGGTCAGCGGCAAACCGTTTCAGGTCACAGATGGCAATGGGGGTATCAACTTCGGCCCGGCGGCACTGGGTTTCACACGGGTGGGGGCACACCCGGCCCAGCACACCTGGCAAGGGCAGACGTTCCATGATGAGCCGGATCGCTTCCTGATACTTTCCAAGGCCGATAAGCTGGATATACCCTTGAACATTGATTCCGGCGGGACAAGTGGTTACACAAGGCGCCCGGTCCTTTTTTTCAATATTAAAGGTAATGGGAATGGCCTGGGGAAAACTTCTTCCAATGGCCTGGCGGGTGCCGAGTCTTTCGTCCCAGGAACTGGGTACGGTTACCGGACACACTGTGATGCACTCCCCGCACCCGGTACAGATTCCCTCTTTTATATAGCGCGGTTTTTTAACAATGGTGACCGTATAATTGCCGATAAATCCCGACACTTCCCTGACTTCACTGCAGGACAATAATTCGATGTTTGAATTTTGCGCCACTTCTACCATTTTCGGCGTTCCGATACAGGCCGCACAATCCAGGGTGGGAAAGGTCTTGTCAAACTGGAGCATGTGGCCGCCAATGGTCGTCCCCTTTTCCACCAGATATACTTTGTGTCCTGAACTACCGATATCCAGCGCGGCCTGCATCCCTGCGATCCCGCCCCCCACCACAATCATATCCGGATGAACGTCCGCCTCGCGGGTTTCAAGGCTCTCATGATAATTAACACGGTTAATGGCTGCAGCGACCAGGCTCTTGGCCTTGTCCGTTGCCTCGTCCTTATCCGCGGTCACCCAGGAAACCTGTTCTCTAACCGACGCCATCTGAAAGTAATACGGGTTCAAGCCTGCCCGCTGGCAGGCGGCCATGAATGTTTTTCCATGAAGCCGGGGAGAACATGAAGCGACAACGACCCTGTTCAGCCCGAAGTCCTTGATGTCTTGCTCGATCATGGCCTGCCCCGGATCCGAACACATGAATTTATAATCCTTAGCCACTACGACGTTGGGCAGATTTCGAGTAAAAGCCGCAACCTCATCCACCCGGACCTTGTAAGCGATGTTGATACCGCAATGGCAGATATAAAATCCGATTTTTATGGCCATTCATCCTCCTCTTTAGCGATCGCCGGGCGCTTGTACTAATATTTTTTTCTTATCTTGAAAAGTAGAACTCACCCTATCATTTTTAATCAGTCTATCCACAAGATAGAGAAGATCTTCCGCTTCCGGTGGTTTTTCCAGATATGCATCCGGTTCCGGTACGCCCGATCCGCCTCGGGCGGACTGAAATTTTTCATATTGAAAAAAAGTTTCCCGATCGATGGCGGAAAGCATGATGACAGGAATGTTTTTCAGAGTGTCGTCATTCTTCAGGTGATGATACATGCGGATCCCTTCTTTACCGGTCATCATCACATCCAGAATGATCAGGGCCGGCCGGCTGGTTTTGGCGGTTTGGAGACCCTCCGGCATGCTACTGGCGCTAATTGGCTGAAATCCCACGGAACTGAGAAGATTGGACAGAAAAATTCGCGTGTCCGACTCATCGGCCACTACCAGAATGATATTTTTCATCACAGCGGAACCCAAAGCGCCCCCTCTTCAAGGAAATCACATGATCGGTCAGGGTCACGGCAAGAAATTAAAACCGATGCCGTCCACCTATTCGTGATGCGTTTCACCATTCAGTAAGCATATCGTGTGCCACCATCGGTGATTAAATTAAAATGACCTATTTTTACAATTAGTTATTGTATTGGCGCTGGTGATCGACATGATAAGGGGGCGGTGGCTGTTGCATTTGTTGCAACAGAGGGAAAAATACTTAAATTATTAAAATAAAAAGATAATATGAAGAAATGATGCGTTGCGGCCCCCATGCAACATAATTGCAACATGTTGCGCAACGTTTTATCGGGATGGATTTTTTATATTCTGGCTGACACCAAGCTTCTTGGCGAGCTGTGCTTGCGACAGACCCGCAAATATGCCTGGCACCTGAAAGAAGATTGAGAATTCTGTTTGACTGCATTTCTTTCCAAAAATCAGTCTCTTCAACAGCAATACTCTCAGA
>JAOZUU010000372.1 GCA_029938515.1 Desulfobacterales bacterium
AACCCCCGGGCTTCCATGGCTTCGGCCAGTTCTTCCGCCAGCTGGAACGATTGGATCAGCAAGGGGATTAAAAAGGCCGGATAATGGCGCAGGGCGGCCCATCCAGGCGCCATGGGGATTCCCCGGGCCTGCTGGGCATCCAGAATGTCCCTGGCCTTACGTCCGATGACGGGCACGAATTGCATGGCGGTGGAAAAAACAAAGGCGGCCGTATAGGGAAGACCCACCTTGACCAGTGAGTTGGCCATATCCTCTGGTGATGTCACCGCAAAAAAAATAAAAAATACCGAGGTCAGGGTCAGCAACTTCAAAGCGGCGAAACAACCGGCCATAATACCTGCCGCCCACCAGGTCACCCCTCCGAAAAAAACCGCCATGGGAACCACCAGTCGCAGCCAGCGCAGGTAATCCCGGGTTTTTCTTAAACTGATGATCAATATCGCCAGGATAGCCCATTGACCGGCCAGGGTAAAAATCCCGGCGGTGACGGCCACCATGACGGTAAATATGAACGTGAGAATCAGTTTTGTCCGTGGGTCCAACATGGATAGTACATGTCATTTCAAGGCAATTGGTTAATATCTGACACCGATTCGACACTAATAACCCATCCGACAACAATTTTCCATGTCATTGTGAAATGTCAACTTCTTAAATCCGTTCGAATCAAATTCGCCACTCATTTTCGGCATGGATATCCCCGCCGGACGATTTGTTATGAAAACGGGTGAATCGGTAAAGGCTTGATAGCCCAACTCGATTATGGTAAGGCACATGAAGTTTTCGAAAGGATATTAATTTTGCGCAAGCCCCAAGATTCGCCACCAATAGACGGGTTGGGTGGAGGAAAACGGTCCATGAAACATCGCTACAAATTATTAACCATGGTTCTTTTGGGTTTAATCATCATCAGCCTGCCGGCAATGGCGGCCGCTCAGCATTCGGAAACGGCTCAACCGGCTGAATTGACGGAACACCCATCAGATACCAAAAGTCATGGAGAGGATACGACCGGGCATGCCACCGACGCTGCCCCGACAGGTGACCACGATCCGACCGCAGCACATGCGGATAGCGGGCACCCGGAGCTGGGAACCCTGCTTCCCCTCTGGAGCTGCATTCCCTTTGCATGCATGCTTTTTTCCATCGCGCTCTTTCCTCTGGTGGCGCCGGAATTCTGGCATCATCATTTTGGTAAAATCTCCGCCTTTTGGGCGGCATTGATGAGCCTGCCGTTTCTTTTCGTGTATAAGTGGGCCGCCCTGCACGAGATTCTGCACATCATCCTGGCCGATTACGTACCGTTCATCATCCTTTTATGGGCCCTGTATACCGTTTCGGGCGGCATCCTTTTACGCGGTACCCTGCGGGGCACGCCCATTGTCAATACGGTGATGTTGATTATCGGAACAATCCTGGCCTCATGGATGGGCACCACCGGAGCGGCCATGCTGCTCATCCGTCCTTTCCTGCGCGCCAACAGCTACCGTAAAAGCCGAACGTTCATGGTGGTGTTTTTTATCTTCCTGGTGGCCAATATCGGCGGTTCCCTCACCCCGTTGGGGGATCCACCGCTCTTTTTGGGGTTTTTGCACGGGGTCAGTTTCTTCTGGACATTTAACATCCTTCCCCACATGGCGATGGTCGCCGTCTTACTGCTGATTATCTATTTCATCCTCGATACGTATTTTTATCGCAAGGAGGGGGTGACGGCGCCGGACGATGGCGCCAAAGAGCCGTTGAGACTGGAGGGAACCTATAACTTTCTGTTTTTGGCCGGAATTATCGGGGCGGTATTGATGAGCGGCATCGTGGACTGGGGTGAAATCAACACGCTGGGGATTCATCGGGCCATCCAGGACTGGGTGCGTGATGGATTGCTTGTCGCCATGGGTATTTTGTCGCTGGTAGCCACCCCGATCCAATTACGTGAAGACAATGACTTTACCTGGTTTCCCATCATTGAAGTGGGGTATTTATTTATCGGGATTTTCATCACCATGATCCCTTGCCTGGCGATCCTGAGGGCCGGCTCCCACGGTGCTCTCGGTTTTCTGGTCAATTCGGTGGTTGCGCCGGTTCATTACTTCTGGGTGACCGGCGCCCTTTCGGCTTTTCTCGACAATGCCCCCACTTACCTGACGTTTTTTAACACCGCCCTGGGCAGTTTCTATTCCGGTATGACGGAAGCCCAGGCGGTACCGCTGTTAATGACGGAAAACGCCATTTATTTAAAAGCCATATCGACCGGGGCGGTTTTTTTCGGTGCCTGCAGTTATATCGGAAACGCCCCCAACTTTATGGTACGGTCGATCTCCGAGGAAGCCGGGACACCGATGCCGAGCTTCTTCGGCTACATTTTAAAATATTCCCTGGTCTTTTTGATCCCGTGTTTCGTGGTGGTTACCTTTGTTTTCTTTGTTTAATTACACTATTTATTTTTTCCGAGCACCTAAAACGAGAGATGAATTCTGATGAAGTTTGAAAAAATCTTATTTTACACGCAATTTAGAGAAATGGCTTTCAACTCCCTTGAAGCGATTCTGGCGTTAAAACAGGCCGGCCTCAAGGAAGTGGTTCTCACCCATGTAATTCCCCAGGAAGATGTCGCCTTCGTCCCCTACGGCGGATATCTGAAAGAAGAAGCGGAACGCATCGAGAAGACGGCCCGTTTCCGGTTTGAAGAATGGCAAAAAACCATCACTAAAAACGGCGTGGCCTCTAAAATAAGGGTCGAAGTCGGCGGAATCAATGCAACCATCATGGACATTGCCGATGAGGAAAAAGTCGATCTCATCGTCACCGGCCGGAAAAAACGCACTTTACTCGAAAAGGTATATGTGGGCTCCCACATCCTGGATCTGCTTCGTCGAAGTACCGTTCCCATTCTGATGGCCAAGTACATGGTCCATTACGAAGCCGATGAGGAGGAGGTTACCCGGGTAAACGACCATATTTTTATCCGCCCCCTTCTGGCTACCGACTGGTCCGAGCCGTCCCAACGGGCACGGGATGCGCTCTCGGCTTTTAAGGGAGTGGCCGAAAAAGTGCTGATCACCCATGTCATCGGCGCTAAAATCTCAAAAGGTCTGGATCAGGAAGCGTTGACGGCCCTGCGCGTTGAAAGCGAGAAGCGCCTCGAAGCGTTTTGCCGGCAAATCGAAACCGATGGATTAGAGGCGGAACCCCATCTGGCCGTGGGCCGAACCGTGGCCGAAATTCTCAAAATGTCCCGTGAGCATAAGGCCACCATGATCGTCATGGGCCGCACGGGTAAAGACTGGTTGGAAGAATACTGGCTGGGCGGTGTCAGTCACCGGATCGCCGAATTGTCGGAAGTACCGGTGCTGATTATCCCTTAGGGACCATCACCTGAGACCTTTGAAAAATATTCCCGCCTTTAGCGGGCATTCAAGCTCAAGTAAAATGAGAAATTCAACCGCCCCGGTACGGTCTCCCGAACCGACGGGGCAGGCAGGAATATAATGATTAACATCCTGGATCAAACCCCTATTGCAATCGTGGGTGGGGGCCGCTTTTGTCGACTGCTGTTGGAGTTATTATTATCCGATCAATTTTCAGGCCACCAGCCGAAAATCCTGGGTGTCGCCGACCTGGATGACCAGGCCGAAGGAATTCAGTATGCCCGGGATAAGGGGATTTACACCACCGACAATCATGAGGACTTATACCGGCTTAAGGGACTTCAAGTCCTGGTTGAAGTCACCAATGATTCCACCGTGGCCAAATCCATCGAAAAATCAAAACCGAAAAGGGTCAAACTAATCGATCAGGTTAAAAGTCGAACCCTGTTGTCATTACTGCAGATCGA
Organism: Desulfobacterales bacterium; assembly: GCA_029938515.1. GTDB lineage: Bacteria > Desulfobacterota > Desulfobacteria > Desulfobacterales > QNYZ01 > QNYZ01. Next base: position 3,833 of record JAOZUU010000372.1, read on the forward strand.
GGCGGAAAAATTCAAGACGCTTGAG
>JAOZUU010000373.1:0-1522 GCA_029938515.1 Desulfobacterales bacterium
TACCCATCCGACCGATGGGTTATCATCGATAATCAGTTCGATTCCGGTTTTTTCAGCCGCTCTTTTTCTGATGATATCCATCAATGCGTCGTCCTTGATAAATACCAGCGGCCAGCGGTTATCCGTGCAGCAACCATTGTATTCGTCAGTCGTATCATCAAGCATTTTTCCCAGGCTCAAGGTTTCTTTATGAATGAGTTGCTTGAGCCGTTCCTTCCGATCGCTGGCCAGATCGGGATAATCCATTAACGTTTCAACGGCGGAACGAATGCTCGTCAAAGCGGATCGGACGTGACGGGTCAGGGATTGCCAGAGAAATTGGGTTCGGCCATCATTTTGCAGCTGATCGGTGATATCGTAAAAGATGAGAACAAATCCCGTTAATGCTCTCAGATGATCTAAAACCGGGGCGGCTTCCACCCTCAGCATCCGTTCATGTTGACTGATAACGAAATAGGCGGACACATCCGGTTCTTTTTTTTCCAGTTTAGCCTTGATTTCATTCAGGGCGTATCGGATCAGGTGGGGATCGACCACATCGTTGATCCACCGGCCAAGCCCGACAAACTGATACGATCCCGGTTTTGGGTCGCTGTTTAGTCGCTTATCTTTCCGGTCACCGGCGAGAAACAGCTTGGCCTGTTTATTGTACAGCAGAATTTTGCCTTTCAGGTTGCAAATGAGGACCCCTTCGGGCAGTTCCGCCATGAAAGCGGCCAGGATATTTTTTTGTGTCTCGGATTCGGATCTGGCTTCCGTGATTTTAGACTCGATATCGACCTGTTCCGATTCAAGCCGCGAGGCCCATTCATTTATGATTTCAGACAGTTTTTGCAAGGTTGAGCTGCCGGCGGGCTGGATCCGATGGGAGAGATTGCCCGATCTGATCAATTCGGCTTCTTCGGTCAGTCGGGTGGCGGGAATAATATGATGTTTCAGGGTCCATACCAACGTGAATCCGAGCCCGATCATCAAGAGACCGGCTGCACTGAAAAAAAAGATGAAACGAATTTGCGAAACACCGGCAAGCAGGTGTTTTTCGGCAGGGGTCAGATACAGCCAGGATAAAAAAACAATGCCGATGAGAGAAAGCAGGGGGAGGAAAAGGGAGATGACGGCAAGCCAGTGAAATTTAAAGGTGCGATTCATGGTGGGTCGTCAAGCAGTTTCCTGACATTTTCGAGAATATCAACATTGGAAAACGGTTTGATGATATAGGCATCAGCCCCCAGTACCATTCCCTTGGCCATATCCACATCCCGTCCCTTGGCCGTCAGGAAAATGATCTTCATTTCTTGCCATTCCGGATTCAGGCGAACGATCTCACAGACTTCATATCCATCGACACCCGGGAGCATGATGTCCAATAATACCAGATCCGGTTCATACTTGGCAATGATTTCCAGGGCCTCTTCACCACTACCGGCCACCAGTACGGAGTAACCGTTTTGTTCCATTAAAAATTCAATCGGCACCACAATGTTTGGTTCGTCGTCCACGATAAGAACGGTTTTAGGCATGG
>JAOZUU010000373.1:1622-3850 GCA_029938515.1 Desulfobacterales bacterium
CGCAGAATCTTGCCCGAACGGGTTTTGGGTAGCCGTGTCACCACCGTTGCCGTTTTAAACGAAGCTACCGGACCGATCCGATCCCGCACCGCCTGGATCACTTCCTTGATGATTTCGTCTTTTTCCCGGGTCACCCCGGCATTTAACACCAGAAATCCCACCGGGATTTGCCCTTTGAGCTGATCTTCCACCCCGAGGACGGCGCATTCGGCCACGTCGGGATGATCGGCCAGGATCTCTTCCATCGCCCCGGTGGACAACCGGTGACCGGCCACATTGATAATGTCGTCGGTCCGGGACATCACGAACACGTAACCATCCTCATCGATGAAACCGGCATCGGCGGTCTTGTAATAGCCGGGAAATTCATCCAGGTATGATTCGATATAGCGATTATCCTTATTCCACAGGGTCGGCAGGCTGCCCGGTGGCAGCGGCAATTCAACCACCAGCGCGCCGATATCGCCCGTCGGCACCAGTTGATTTTCCGCATCGACAACCTTTACGTTCCAGCCGGGCGCCGGTTTGGTGGGGGATCCCTCCTTGACCTTATAATGATGCAGCCCGATGGAGTTGGCGCAAATGGCCCATCCGGTTTCCGTCTGCCACCAATGGTCGATCACCGGTATATTCAATGCCTTTTCCGCCCAGTGCAGGGTGTCGGGATCGAGCCGTTCCCCGGCCAGAAAAAGGGTTTCGAACTTCGACAGATCGTACTTTTTCATCAGATCGGCCTGGGGGTCCTCCCGTTTGATGGCGCGAAAGGCCGTCGGGGCCGTAAACATGCATTTGACCTTGTGGTCGGCAATAACCCGCCAGAACACGCCTGCATCGGGTGTGCCCACCGGTTTGCCTTCGAATAAAATTGTGGTGCATCCACGGAAAAGCGGGCCATAAACGATATACGAATGCCCCACCACCCAGCCGACGTCGGAGGCGGCCCAGTAAACATCGCCCGCATCCACATTGTAAATATTCTTCATGGACCAGTTCAGGGCAACGACATGACCGCCGTTGTCCCGCACCACGCCTTTGGGTTCTCCGGTGGTCCCGGAAGTGTACAGGATGTACAGCGGATCGGTGGCGGCCACCGGTACACAGTCGTGGGGCTGGGCCGATGCCATGGCTTCGTTCCAGTCCACATCGCGACCATCGATCATACCCGCCGTTTCCTGGGGGCGTTGAAAAATAACGCATTTCCCCGGCCGGTTTTCCGCCTGGGCTATCTCGATGGCCTCGTCCAGCAACGGTTTATACGGAATCACCCGGGTCACTTCGATTCCGCAGGAGGCCGAAACAATCACTTTCGGTTTGGCGTCGTCGATCCGGATGGCCAGCTCATTGGCGGCAAAACCACCGAAAACCACTGAATGAACGGCACCCAGGCGGGCGCAGGCCAGCATGGCAATAGCGGCCTGGGGAATCATGGGCAAATAAATCAACACCCGATCTCCCTTCTGGACACCCAGGTCGGCGAGAACGCCGGCGAATTTGGCGGTTTCGTCGCGTAGTTCCGTAAAAGTATATTTTTTGATGGTATCGGTCACGGGACTGTCGTAAATCAAGGCCGCCTGGTCGCCCCGGCCGTTTTCAACATGACGGTCCAGGGCGTTGTAGCAGGTGTTTATTTCGCCCCCTTTAAACCATCGGTAGAACGGTTTATTGGAATCGTCCAGGACCGTATCCCATTTTTTGTACCAATGGACACTTTCCGCAGCTTCCCCCCAGAAGCCGTCGGGATCCTTCATGGATCGTTCAAACGCAATTTCATAAGGATTTGCCATTTGGATACTCCTTGTCATCGTTGTCGTTCGTTTTTATGGGTCGGCCGATCGATAGCAAATAAAACATTACTGCCGCGTCCGGCCGAAAGAAAAATAGTTAAATTTAATGTCGTTAGCTTAAGTATATGGCAGCTTCTTGCAGGAACGAGCGCTGTTCGTGATTACCCAATAGTAAGTAAATTCCCCCCTTGAGGGGGGCGCAGGGGGTGTAAGTCATTGAAATAACATCCCCCGGAATCCCCCTTCAAAGGGGGACTTTGTGACATTTCGCCTTAAGTTAATGACATTGGGTTTTAATTGATGGTCGAGTGCGATTCACTGTTGGGAAAATCCCCCTCGGTTCCCCTTTACAAAGGGGGAAGGTCGGGCCCTCTCTTTCCAAAAAAGGTGGAAGATTGTAATTCCCCCTTTGTAAAGGGGGGCAGGGGGATTTTTTAATTCTTT
>JAOZUU010000374.1 GCA_029938515.1 Desulfobacterales bacterium
ATGAAAAGGGAATATGAAAAACAGGTAAACATGAATTCTTTAAAAAAATTGAGTTTTAAACTCATAGTTGTTGGAAAACTTGAAGGAGAAGAAATTAAGCATAAAACCGAAAATGTTTTGCGTAAAATATATATAAAAGATGATAAAATAATGGGATTTGTGTTATTGGAAGATATATCTAACGCAGGAGTTTATTTATCTCTTTTTACTAAAGGAGTTAATGTTTCAAAATATAAAGATAAACTTTTATCAAAATATTTTTATCCAGGAATCTTAATGACTCAAATTTGATGCTTCCGTAAAAAGTTGGAAAATTCCCACGGCATTTTCTAAAGGATTAATAAATATTGGCTTAACGAAATCCTAACAATTGGAAGCAAGCCGATAAAATGGATCGCAAAAGATGCACTAAATCTTTTATTTTAACCCGTTAGGCTCCTAAGCCGGAAGGCACACCAGGTAGCAATTACACCCCCTATACCGAGAGTCATGAATGCCCATCCCCAGTTTGTTATGGGAGGGTATTTTGGATTAGTCAGATCGATAACGATACCGAAAACCAACGGTGCGATTGCGCCGGCTCCAAAACCCAACAGAGATCTAACCGCCAGCATTGATCCAAGATAGCCGGGATCGACAACTTCCGTTATAGCGGTGGATAAAACCGGTGAATCTCCAAGAGCCGTAAAATAATATAGAAGACCTAATATGGTTAACATCTGAATTGGGCACCAGACCAGCCAGCCGAAGGAAAAAGAAAGCAACGTACTGATGGCGGCAAGCCAAATCAATATGATTCGTCGACCCAAACGATCCGAAAGGCGGCCCATGGAGGCCGAAGCAAACGACCCCACCATATGCATGCTGGCGGTGAGGAATGCACCTATCTGGGCGGCTTCTCCGATGGTTTTTCCGGATAAAGCCAGGCTCGAAGCAAAAAATGCCGGCGTCCAGGACCACATGCCCAGGATTTCCCAACTATGGAACGTATAGCCGGTCGTTAAATACTGTGCATTGCGGTTATGCCGCAGCATCCTGACGAAAGATAATCTTTCGGTTCGCGGATGAATTCGGTTGGGGGTGGTTTTAAAAATATACCGGGCTAAACCGGCACCTAACAATGGCAGCGAACCCGTGACCCAAAAGGCCAGGCGATAACCGGACCATTGCAGGCAGAGGCCCGAAATCAGTAAAGAGCAGGCGTATGCAACGGAAGTACTGGCGATGAGAAATCCCATGGCCATTCCGCGTTTTTGGGAATCGTATCGATCGGAAAAGAGCATGATCGCAGGGGTGTAAATCCCCCCCTGGGTCAGGGCAACAAGCGTATAAAAAATCATTCCGGTCAGATAAGACACAGCGGCGAATGCAAAAATCAGCGAGGAAAGGGCGGTCAGATACATCGATAGGAGAAAAATATGTTTGGCACCGAAACGTTCCGCAAATCTGGAAAAGAAAAAAAGTGAGAGCGCATATCCACCCATGAATGCACTCGAAATGGTGCCGGCCTGGGAGGCCGACATGTGCCATTTATCCATTAGCACCGGCAGGCAGGCGGCATATACCATAAAGTTGGCGTATGCTAAGACGCGGGCAAAGCAAATGCCCACCAGCCAGATATCAATCCCGGCAGCCCGGGGAGCGGCAACATTCATCAATTGGATTTTGGGATCTTTTTTAAAATATCAATCCGAGACCCTTGCTTGAGTGAAAAAGTAAACGTGATTTCCTCTGGCCTTATTTTTACGATATCGATGCGATCATTGGGCAGGGTGATGTGATAAGGGGTGACCCGGAATGTGTTGCGGTTTTGATCGGCATAGGACAAGTTCAATTTGATATCCACATTGCGCTGTGAAAGTATACTGGCGTCTTTTCGAAGGCCCCGGGCGGTGATGGATACGACCGGTTTCTGCGGTTCGATGATTTCGAGCTGCACCGGCAGGTTCTCTACTTCCACCGGCACATTAAAGGTCACTTCGAAGTCCTGCTGCCCGGCAAATACCAGCCAGACGATACCCACCAGCGCAAAAGTTCCCAGCTTTATGGTCCAGCGTTGAGTAACGAGGAGCCTTAGATGGTCTAACAACCCTTTTTTGCGCGGTTTGCCAAGGGCCGACGCTTCGGTTAGAATCTTTTTCAGGCTATCCGGCTCTTCGATTCTGCCGATATATCCATCCCGGGCCAGTGAAACTTCCCCCCGTTCTTCGGATACCACCAGGACCCAGGCATCGCTTTGCTCCGTCAATCCCAGGGCCGCCCGGTGTCGGGTCCCCCATGCCTGGGGCAGGTCATCGGCGGATGTCAGCGGAAGGTAGTTTGTCGCGGATACCACTTTTCCGTTGCGTATGATCACCGCGCCGTCATGAAGCGGTGAATTTTTATTGAAAATAGTGAGAAGCAGTTCAGACCTTGGATCCCCCTCGATGGTGATACCACCGGTGAGCAGTTCATCCACTCTGTCATTGCGCTCAATGATTAAGAGTGCCCCTATGCCTTGCTTCCCCATTCGAAAGCAGGTCTCGGTGAGGTCATCAATCCAGCCTGCTGCATTGGCACTCACGCGCCAATCGTATCCGTGGAAGGGATTGACCTTTTCCAGAACCTGGCGGATTTCCGGCTGGAACAGAATAATCAAAAGGATGATCAGTACCTGCCACAGAATATGAAAAACCCAGGTGGTTAGAAAAAGCCCCCAAGTCTGGGCGATGGTAAAAATAACACCCAGAGCCATCAGCCCGATCAGCGCTTTCAGGGCTTTTGTGCCCCTGAACCACAAATACAGATGATAGGTGACGATCGTCAGGAAAAAGACATCCACCACATCCTGAATGCGTATATACGAAAATATTTTCAGAAACTGCATGTCAGCTTGGGTTGAATTTTGGGTGTGACCATTGTTTTCACTACAGGTACTATATACCTGAATTGATAAGAATCAGCAAATCAATTCGGATTTAAACTGCCGGGCGATAATTCGGGAATAGACTTGGGGCAGCAGTCGGTTGATCCAGTAGGCCAGTTGTCCCATGGAGGTCGGAATCAGCTGTTTTCTTCTTCTAACCGCCGCCCGATATATCGCTTCGGCCGTCCGCTCCGGTGTTTCCGGCTTCCCCATTAATGATTGTGGACGGATCGTCACCTTCCCATCACCACCCAGGGCCCTTGTCTGCAGGTTCGTTTTAACAAAACTGGGGCACACCATCAGAATGTCCACACCTGCGCTTTCCAGTTCGATACGCAACGTATCAAACAGACCGTGCAGGGCATACTTGCTGGCGCAGTAGCCGCTTCGACCCGGCAAGGGCGAAAGCCCGGCAATGCTGGATATGACAATAATCATGCCCTTGCGTCTAACCAGACTGTCGATGGATGCCCGGGTGCAATTGAGCGCACCGAAAAAATTAACTTCCATCACCTTGCGATAGGCCGTTGTCCGGGTATGGATGAATGCCTCTCTTAAAGTGATACCGGCGTTGTTCACCAGAACATCGATATCGCCATATGTATCGACAACCGTATCCATGGCTTTTCGGCACTCAGCCTCTCGTGTGACATCACACCTTAGGCCTATCGCTTCCATACCGCTTTGACACAACCTCCGTGCGCAAGCCTCACTACGGTCCGCATCCTGATCCAGCAGCCCCACACGCGCCCCGTTTTTCGCAAACTGATATCCCAGTGCCTTGCCGATGCCGCTGGCGCCGCCTGTAATCACTACGACCTTGTTATTAAACATTGGTTTCATAAGACCTCCCGGCTAAACGGGAAGACCTTCGGGGAGTGGTCGTCGGGTAAATATAAAGGCGGTGATGAGTCCCGCGATGATGTGCCAGATGC
>JAOZUU010000019.1 GCA_029938515.1 Desulfobacterales bacterium
AATTAACGCCTTTCAACAGAGGCTGCAGGATAAACAGCAAGCAAATAACCTGAAAACCTTGTTCAACATAGGAGAAATACCAAAGTCAACGCAATTAAGAACAGCCCTGGATGACATCCCGTCAACGGAAATTGAACGCTTGTTTTCGGACTTTCTCCATCCCGTGCAAAGGGGAAAACAACTGGAACTGTTTGAGTTCATAGAGGGGAAATATCTGATCCCTTTAGACGGGGTTCAATATTTCTCTTCAGCCAAGATATCCTGCGATTGTTGTCTTACCAAAAAAACTAAAAAGACAACGACTTATTATCATCAGGTGGTTGCCGCCACCATTGTCTGCCCAGGCATCAAACAGGTCATGTTATTAGCGCCCGAGCCCATACAAAACAGTGATGGAAACACAAAGCAGGATTGTGAAATCAACGCCGGCAAACGACTCGTCAAAAAAATACGCGCGACTCATCCTAAATTGAGAATCATCATTGCCGGTGACGGTCTATATTCCAAGCAACCTTTCATTGATGAGCTTAAACGATACGGCATGTCGTTCATCCTTGTTGCCAAACCAACGGATCATACGTTTCTCTATCAATGGTTTTCAGAATTTCATCAAATGGGTGAAACAGAGCAACTGACGATTTACGATAATAAAGGCCGAAGGCATCTTTACGAGTGGGTCAATGATATCCCCTTAAATGGGTCAAAAGATGCCGACAACGTTGGCTACTTTGAATACACGATATTCAAAGGCGATAAAGTAAATTATCATAATAGCTGGGTTACGGATATCACCATCTTAAGAGCCAACATTATCCAGTTGGTCAAAGGCGGCCGGGCAAGATGGAAAATTGAAAATGAAGCCTTTAACACACTTAAAAACCAAGGATATCATCTGGAGCATAATTTCGGGCACGGCAAAAAATATTTGTCCTACAATTTATTGCTTTTCAATTTTCTTGCTTTTTTCATGCACCAGATCTTTGAATTGTCCGATCGTCTTTATCAAAATTGTCGCGGTAAGTTCACGTCCCGAAAAGAGTACTGGAACCAGTTGCGATGCACCATAAGAATCCTGATATTTCCATCCTTTGAAAGTTTATTGAAGTTTATTATTGATCCTGATAGCGGTATCCCTCCTTAGATTTTTGCTGGTTCTCTCATTAAAAATCGAGACTTAAAACAACCCCCATGGGCTGTGATGGATCTCTGTTGCCAAACACAGATCTCTCCCAACTTTTAAGTGCTTCGTTGATCATCTTCCAGCTGTTTGTTAATATATTCTTCGGCCAAAACTGATCGATCCTGTCCACTTTTTCCTGTTTACTCTCTTTTCGTTGAATTTTGGCTTTCAGCGAGAATTGCTGTAACCGGCCGGCACCGCTTGCGCCGGCTGATGAACTGTGGTATTGCCTGCCCCCATGAAACAATATGTCATCGATGAATTGGAACGGAACGATCACCAGAAATTGAAAGATTACCTGGAGAACCGATTGCATTCTTCGGGCATGGACGGAATTTACTGGATATATCTGGAAGACGCACTTTTAAACGATATTCAAAAAACACATAGTGAGTGCCATCCGTTTTACCTGGCCGTCGAACTGACTGAAACGGCAATGCATTGCGAATTATTGGTGCGAGCGAAAAATAGGCTTCGCTGTGATTGTATCACGTATGCCGACCGGCGACAGCGAGAGTGGGTGATAGGCTTGATAGATACAATAGTTGAAACGCTTGCCATTCAGGCATGAAGCGACGTATTTTTCAATGATTCGAACCGTAGTCGTGATCATCTGGACTGTGCTGGCCACGGTGGTCCTGAGCATTGCCACCATTGTGGCGTCCCTCTTTTCAAAAACCGGTAACACTCCCCATCGCGTCGCCGGGATCTGGGGCAAATCGATCTTATGGGCCAGTCGCGTTAAAGTGACGGTTCGGGGCCTGTCCAGCATCGATGCCATGCAGTCATATATATTTATGGTCAATCATCAAAGCATATATGACATTCCCGTCCTTCTGGGTTATTTGCCCCACCAATTTCGCTGGTTGGCCAAAGCAGAATTGTTTCGAATTCCACTGTTCGGTCATGCCATGCGTCGGGTCGGGTATATCAGTATCGATCGATCGGATCGGAAAGCCGCCATTAAAAGTCTTCAAACGGCGGCCGAAAAAATTAAAGATGGTGTATCGGTATTGATTTTTCCCGAGGGGACGCGTAGTCAGGATGGTCGCATTCAACCGTTGAAAAAAGGCGGGTTTGTTCTGGCAGTGGATTCAGCCGTGCCCATTGTTCCAATCATTATTCGCGGCACACGGGCGATTACGCCCAAAAATAAACTTCAGATGAAGCCCGGTCAGGTAAGCCTCAATATTAAAAAACCGATTGAATCCTCAAAATATTCCCGCAAAACCAAGGACGCTTTGCTGGAAAAGGTTCACCGTACATTTCTCGATCATTTTTCAGAGGACATTTAAAGGCCTAACGATTATATGCGTAAAGAAATACTCGGAATATTATTTTTTCTGCTTCTTATATTAACCCTGGTGAGTCTGGTTTCGTACAGCCCCCAGGATCCTTCGCCCCATCATATCGGAGCAACCCATCCGATTCATAATCTGTTCGGTGTGGTCGGTGCGTATCTGGCCGGTTTTCTCATTGGACTGTTCGGGTTGGGTGCCTTCTGGATTCCTGTTTTGCTTCTATTGATCAGTATCCATTTTTTAAGCGGACGAACAGGAAAAGACATCCTGGTGACAGTGGCCGGCGGGATGGTTCTGATGATTGCCACGGGGGGCTTACTGGCGCTCAAGGGAAATACCGTGCAGCTTTTTTCCAGTCAGTTTTCCACGGGCGGCATGGCCGGTATTCCGTTAAAAATATTTTTGCAGAAATATTCCAGCTTTGCCGGCGCATTGATTGTTTTGCTGGTTCTGTGGGTGATCGGTTTGATTTTGATGACCCGCCTTTCTCTGATCGGTTTTTCGAAAAATGCCTGGCATCTGGTCTTGAAGACCAAGAATAATATCGCCAAATGGATCGAACACCGTAAAAAGGCTAAAAAGCGGTCAATTGCTAAAAAGGAGGAGACCCGGCAGTCGGCGCGTAAAGTTCGGATAGCGGCGCCCAAGTCGCCTCCGGTGAAGAAACCACCGGTACCGAAGCAGCAGGTATTTGATTTTATGAAAAGCGGCGAGGGCTTTCAACAGCCCTCGGTTAATTTTCTTGAAGACCCGCCCCCGGCGAAGTCCCGCACCGATGAGGAAAACCTGCGGGTAAAATCCCGGTTGCTGGAGAAGAAATTAGCCGATTTCAGCGTCAATGGGCGCGTGCGTACCGTCCTGCCCGGTCCGGTCGTAACGACGTTTGAATATGAGCCTGCTCCGGGCGTAAAAATAACGAAGGTCATCAATCTGGCCGATGATCTGTCTCTGGCCTTGCGGGCGATGAGTGTCCGTATTGTGGGACCCATTCCGGGAAAAGCGGCCATCGGCATCGAGGTGGCCAACGCTGAGCGCGACTTGGTTCGATTTAAAGATATCGTTGCCTCTGAGCCATTCCGCCGATCCAGGTCCAAACTGACCCTTTGCCTGGGAAAAGATATCGTCGGCGATCCGGTGGTGACTCAACTGGATAAAATGCCTCACCTGCTCATTGCCGGTGCCACCGGTACCGGAAAAAGCGTCGGGTTGAACGCCATGATATGCAGCCTGCTGTATAAATCGACGCCGGATGAAGTGAAAATGATTCTGATCGATCCGAAGCGAATCGAACTTTCACCTTATAATAAAATTCCCCACTTGATCACTCCCGTGGTGAGCGATGCAAAAAAAGCCACCAACGCCTTGTTCTGGGCGGTAAAGGAGATGGAAAAGCGTTACAAGTTGCTCGCTGAGCAGAATGTACGCAATATCGTTCAATACAATAATAAAATAGAGAAAATAGAGGAAAAGGAATCAAAAGACAAAGATAAGCTGGAAAAATTGCCGTATATCGTTATTATCATCGACGAGTTGGCCGATTTGATGATTGTGGCCTCCCGGGATGTGGAAACGTCCCTGATGCGGCTGGCGCAAATGGCCCGGGCCTCCGGAATTCATCTGATCCTTGCCACTCAGCGGCCGTCGGTGGATGTATTGACCGGGATCATCAAGGCCAATTTTCCAACCCGATTGTCATTTCAGGTCTCGTCCCGGACCGATTCACGAACCATTATTGACACCAATGGCGCCGAAAGTCTGCTGGGAAATGGTGATATGCTGTTTCTGCCACCGGGGGTGGCCAGGCTCCAGCGGGTGCATGGTGCCTATATCTCGGAACCCGAGGTTGCTCGAATTACAGCTTTTTTAAAGGAACAGCAATCACCCGACTATATCCGCCAAATCACTCAGACACAACGAACGGAGGAGGATGCGCGGACACCGGAAGACCCGGACGACCGTTATGATGATGCTGTCGCTCTGGTCACTCAGACCCGTCAGGCTTCCATCTCCATGGTTCAGCGCCATCTGCGGGTCGGTTACAATCGGGCCGCCCGGATCATTGAGATGATGGAAAAAGAGGGGGTGGTCGGCCCGGCGGACGGATCCAAACCGCGAGAGGTACTGGTACGAGGGTATGATGATATTCCATAGCAACTTGTCTTTAAAAACAAATGGATATAGATACAGAAATAATTCAAAACATTAAGGGTTACCTTGAAGAGGATGAGGGCAAAGCCCTGCATGAATATGCGTTGGCTGTTTCTCTAACGGGCCCCTGTCTCGAGATCGGCAGCTATTGCGGAAAGTCGGCCGTCTATTTGGGGGCTGCCTGTCGCGAGACCGGGAACGTCCTGTTTTGCATTGATCATCATCGTGGGTCCGAGGAACAGCAACCCGGTGAAACGTATTTCGACCCGGCGGTATTTGATTATCATACGTTTTGCATGGATACCTTTCCTTGCTTCCGGCGGACGGTGGCCACGGCTGATCTGGAAAACACCGTGGTGCCGCTGGTTTGCAGATCGGAACTCGCAGCCAGAGCATGGAAAACGCCGCTGGGACTGGTATTTATCGATGGGGGACATTCCTACCCGGCGGTTAAAACGGATTACGATGTTTGGCACAAACATATCTTACCCGGTGGGTACTTGTTGATTCATGATATTTTTCAGGATCCGGCCAAGGGCGGGCAAGCGCCTTACGATGTATACCGGCAGGCTGTTTCCTCGGGAAATTTCAAGGAAGAACCCATGGTGGGCACCCTGGGAATCTTACGGAAGAAGGGTGACAAGTAAGGTCTCGTTTAGGCGGCAGGAGCTGGGCGAAAGGGGGTGTTTGCCCAGGATTCGTAGTGGTGCCCCCGGCAAGAATCGAACTTGCGCACATGGATTAGGAATCCAATGCTCTATCCACTGAGCTACGGGGGCGGTAGGGCTCATGAGTTTTGCTCGGGGAACGATCGAATATGCGATTGTCGCCTAAATTGGCGTGAGGATCCCTTGGGTTTTATAACTGGTCGGGGCGAGAGGATTTGAACCTCCGACCCCTTGAACCCCATTCAAGTGCGCTTCCAGACTGCGCCACGCCCCGACCGATTAGGAATTCGTTGCTATCATTTCACAATATCCGTGTCAAGGGGTCGCGAACCGGACAGTCGGATAAAAGTTGTGCTGAAAGTTACTGGAAACTGTCGGCATATTTTTCATAAAACTTGAATTCATCAACTGCGCGAACATATTTAAGAATCATCATGCCGAACTCAAAACCATTAATCCCCAAAGGCTTACGTCCCGGAAGCCGTATTGGTATTGCCGCGCCGGCCGGCCATTTTAATCCCGATAAATTTGCCACCGGCATTAAAGTATTGGAAAATAGTGGTTTTAAGCCGTTCATTCCTTCCCGATTGACCACTAGAAAGGGCTACCTGGCCGGGAGCGATATTCATCGTGCCGAGATGATTCAGCGTCTGTTTGCCGACCCATCGGTCGATGCCATCCTATGCGCCCGGGGGGGATATGGTTCAATGCGGATCCTGCCCTTACTTGACTTCGCGGCCATCCGGAACAACCCCAAAATATTCATCGGCTTCAGTGATATTACGGCCCTGCTTACCGTGTTATACACTCGCTGCGCTCTGGTAACTTACCATGGACCGGTCGTCACTTCCCTGGGCATGGCCTCGACGCGAACTGGCGCGTCCCTGACTGCGGCGGTCTCCTGTGATCAAAGAATTACCATTGAACCGCAAAATGGATTCGTTTTAAAGCCAGGTGCGGCGGTGGGGCCGGTGATCGGTGGAAATCTGACAATTTTGTCTCATTTATTGGGAACGCCTTTTATGCCGCGGTATGACGGCCATCTCCTTTTTCTGGAAGATTGTGACGAGAAACCGTATCGGATCGATCGAATGTTAACCCAGATGCGGATTTCCGGGTGCCTGGACGGGATCACCGGCCTTTTCCTGGGTGAGTTTAAAGATTGTGGCTCAATTGATATGATCAAGGCGATCATTACCGATATTTTTCAGGACATGACAATCCCGATTATGGGCGGTTTTAATATCGGTCACGGACGAACGAATCTGACCTTGCCCATTGGGCTTTTAGCTCGGCTTGATACAGAATCTCGATTATTATCATATCAGGAACCGGCCGTATCCTAGCTATTAATGATGCTGACAAACGCAGATCAATTAATGCACCAGGCGGTTGCCACGGGATGCTTTCCGGGTGCTGTCCTGCTGGTGGCAAAGGAAAAAAAGATCGTTCATTTCGAGGCGTATGGCCGGGCCAACCTTTTTAACCGGACCCCCATGACCCGGGATACTGTTTTTGATCTGGCGTCGCTCACCAAGCCGCTGGCCACCACCCTGGCCCTTATGGAACTGGTCCGGGCGGGCCTCATCGATCTTGAGCAGCCCCTGGCAGTCATTATTTCCCGCTTCAAAAAGACTGAAAAGGCGCCGATCCGCATCCGGGATCTTTTAGGGCATACGGCCGGCTTGCCTGCCTGGCGACCCTACTTCCGCTTGCTGGCAAAGCATGACTTTTCGTCTCGAACCGGGATCCTGAAAAACCTTCTGACCAGGGAACCCTTGACCCATTCGCCGGGCGAAAAAATCGTATATAGTGATCTCGGATTCATGATTCTGGCGTGGGTCGTTGAGACAATAATGGATCTTCCCATGGGCCGATATATTTCCCAAAAAATTTACCGGCCGATGGGGCTGGAAAATTTGTTCTTTTTCCCTTCCCTGGCACGCATACCGGAAGACATTCCATGTGCGGCGACCGAACTTTGCCCCTGGCGGGGCGTCCTCCTAAATGGGATCGTTCATGATGATAACGCTTATACAACAGTCGGTTTGCAGGGGCAGGCCGGGCTGTTTGGGCCGGTGATCGCTGTATTCAGGCTTTTGTCCGGACTTCTCGACGCATATTATCAAGAGGGCGGCAGCAGGTTCAACCATCAACTGGTGCGGCTATTTTTAACCCCCCAGGGGAGGGCCGGCAGGGCACTCGGTTTCGATGTTCCCTCTGGTATAAATCCCGCCTGCGGAAATCATTTTTCAGCGCAAACAATTGGCCATCTTGGATTTACCGGCACTTCTTTCTGGATGGACTTGGACCGGTCTATTATCATTATTCTTTGTACAAACCGAATACACCCCAGCCGACACAATAACCGGATCCGAATGTTCAGACCCCAGCTCCACGATGCAGTGATGGGACATTGGGTCGATTGCATTGGTTGATAATCATATAAGCGAAATTTTGCTTGTTCTTATGATGATCTTTTGATAATCTTATTGTTTATGCAATCTAAATTGGTATCATCGATTTATATTGTTGGTGCTTTTTAGTTAAAATGAACGGAAATTGATAGTAAATGAGGCATTATGGGTTTTTTTAGCCGGGCACTGGGTATTTTTTCCAATGATCTTGCCATTGATCTGGGTACGGCCAATACCCTCGTTTTTGTAAAAGGCAAAGGGATCGTTTTAAGTGAACCTTCGGTGGTAGCGGTTCGTACGGACAATCGAATGAAAAACAAAGTGTTGGCGGTGGGCCAGGAAGCGAAAATGATGCTGGGGCGAACACCCAGCAATATTGTGGCCATTCGTCCCATGCGCGATGGCGTGATTGCCGACTTTGATGTGACCGAGGCGATGCTTCGCCATTTCATTCATAAGGTTCATAATCGGCGTACCTTTGTCCGGCCACGGATTATCATTGCTGTTCCTTCGGGGATTACCCAGGTGGAAAAACGGGCCGTCCGGGAGTCGGCTGAATCGGCCGGGGCACGTGAAGTATTTCTTATCGAGGAGCCCATGGCGGCTGCCATCGGGGCCGGATTGCCTATCACCGAACCTATCTGCAATATGATCGTCGATATCGGGGGGGGGACAACGGAGGTGGCTGTTATTTCCCTGGCGGGGATTGTGTTCAGCCGGTCGTTGCGGGTGGCGGGGGACAAGATGGACGCCTCCATCATTCAATACGTCAAACGCAAGTACAATCTCCTGATCGGAGAGCGGACCGCCGAAATTATCAAAACATCCATCGGCAACGCCTATCCCAATCCCGATGAAATTGAAACGATCGAAGTCAAGGGTCGTGATCTGGTATCGGGAATCCCCAAAATTCTTTCCATCGATTCCGAAGAGATCAGGGTGGCCATATCCGAACAACTTGATGCGATCCTGGAAAGCGTTAAGATCGCACTGGAGCAGACTCCTCCCGAGCTGGCCGCCGATATTGTCGACAGTGGCATTGTTCTTACCGGCGGGGGGGCCCTGCTAAAAAACATCGATAAACTTTTGATGGAAGAATGCGCGCTGCCCATTACCATTACGGAAGACCCACTATCGACAGTTGCATTGGGATCCGGCCAAGTGCTGGACAACATCGAAATCTTAAGACAAGTGGTTGTTACTTAGGGTATGTTCTCCAGAAGAACGGTGGTGATACTGGGTGTGCTTTTTTTTATCGCCGCCAACATTCTTTTTTTAACCATTGGCAGTCGCAGCCAAACGACTTCTTTCCTGCCTTATCGTGTGACCCTGTCTTTGGTAGCACCTCTCCAGGAAATTTTTACCCGATGGATTCGATTCAATGAAGACATCTGGAAACATTACTTTTATCTAGTCACGGCCGCCAAGGAAAACAATCGGCTGAAACAAGCCCTGAATGATGCCGAGGCAAAGCTCAACCAGCAGGAAGAGCTGACCCTGGCCAATCAGCGGTTCCGCCGGCTGCTCGATTTTAAACAAACCGCTGCCAGAGAGGTTGTCGCCGCCGAAGTGATCAGCAGGGACCCATCTCCCTGGTTTAAGACGGTTGTTATTAACAAGGGGAAAAGCGACGGTATTGGAAAGGGTTATCCCGTGGCTATGTCAGAGGGGATCGTTGGGCAAATCATTGAAATTTCAAAAAATTATGCCAAGGTACTATTGCTAATCGATCGAAACAGTGCCGTCGATGGCGTCGTCCAGCGATCCCGGGCTAGAGGCGTCGTCAAAGGGGGTGAGGAGGCACAATGCATGTTTGAATATTTATTGCGCAAGCATGATGTCAGCGTGGAGGATATGATTGTTACATCAGGTCTTGACGGTGTTTACCCCAAAGGATTGCCCATTGGAAAAGTGATAACCGTGGAACGTCCCCATGCCGGAATTTTTCAGCATGTATTGGTGGCCCCATTTGTGGATTTTGAAAAACTAGAAGAGGTTATCGTGATGATGCCGCCTTTGAGGCATGATTTGGAGACAGGCCGGTGACCTATCTTTTTCATATCGGTATGGGAATGATCATCATTGTTCTGCAAACGACGATCTTTCATCATATGGGCCTGGTTATCGGCTTTTATGATCTTCTCATCGTGCAAATCATCTATCTTGGCCTCTATCGTCCTCTGCGGGAGAGCCTGGTAATTATCGGCCTGGTCGGCTTCGCCATGGACAGTCTCACCGGCGGGCCGTATGGATTATATCTTACCACCTATCTATGGGTTTTTGCCGGTGTCCGATGGTCCCTGGCCTATTTCCATTTAAGCAACACCTTTATTTTCCCATTTGTTGTGGCTTTCGGGGTGATGCTGGAGAACCTGATTCACCTGGCGGGAACCGTATCGTTAGAATCCGCCTCGGTCAGTATCGCGCGGGCTGATTTTCGCACAGTCACACTTCAATTGCTGTGGGCGGTATTCACCGGCCCACTGGCTCTGATTTTACTGAATATGTTGTCCCAGCACTCGGGAAAATGGTTCCTTCGTTTGGTAACGGCCGGAAAAGAAGATTGAGTATGGCATGAAATGGTAAATTATCTGAACAAGATAGAGATGGAATGGCTCAAAAGGCGCCTGACGTATGTCCTGTTCACGATCCTCGCGGTTTTTTGTCTGCTGGTTGTCCGGTTATTCTATTTGCAGATTTTGAGCGGGAATAAATACCGGCAGTTATCAGCCAATAATTGTATCCGCCTTCAAACCGTTGATGCTCCCCGGGGCCTGATTTTTGACCGCAACGGCGATATGCTGGTGGATAATCGGCCTTCATTTGATCTCTCGATTATACCCAAAGATGCTGAACCGGTGGATAAAACCATTGCCAAGCTGGCCGCTTATACCCATGTTCCCAAATTTCAACTGGTCGAAAAGTTTGGCGCCAAAAAGGGGTTATCGGCTTATAAACCCGTATTATTGAAACGGGATATCGGCCGAGATATGCTGGCGGCCATTGAAGTGAACCAATTCGATCTACCCGGCGTACTGGTTGATGTGAGACCGATCCGACACTATATCAATGCGCAAAGCGCGGCCCATCTCATCGGGTATATGGGAGAGATTAATTCCAACGAGCTTAAAAAAGATGAATTTTTCGAAAAAAAGCAGGGCGACCATATCGGTAAATTCGGCGTGGAAAGATCATTTGAGCATATATTGAGCGGTCAGCGTGGCGGCCGGCAGGTGGAGGTCAATTCCAGTGGACGGATTGTACAGGTCCTGAAGGCCGTGCCGGCCAAACCCGGGCGCAATATCTATTTAACCATTGATAAAAAACTACAGCAGAAAGCCGAATCCCTCATGAACGGCAAATCCGGTGCCGTGGTGGCAATGGATCCGAATAATGGCCAGATACTGGCGTTGGTCAGCAGTCCCGCCTTTGATCAAAATGCATTTGTCGGTGGTTTGACCCAAAAATACTGGCAATCACTGATTTCAAATCCGTTTCATCCCATGACCCACAAGGCCATTCAGGGCGAATATCCCCCGGGTTCAACCTATAAAATTGTTACGGCCATGGCGGGTCTGGAAGAAGGGGTGATCGATGAGAACACGGTGCTCTTTTGCCCGGGGCAATATCGGCTCGGTAACCGGGTATTCAGATGCTGGAAAAGAGGCGGACACGGACAGGTATCCATTGAAAAAGCCTTGACGGAATCCTGCGACGTGTATTTTTATCAGGTCGGTCTAAAGCTCGGCGTCGATCGACTGGCATGGTACGCCAAGTCGTGCGGACTTGGCGCAACAACCGGTATCCGTTTATCCCATGAGAGCGACGGATTGATTCCCACGGCGGCATGGAAAAAACGAAAAACAGGAGTGAGCTGGCAGCGCGGAGAGACCCTGTCCATTGCCATTGGTCAGGGGTTTAATCTGACGACTCCGCTTCAAATGGCTGTGCTAACCGCGGCGGTAGCCAACGGGGGAAATCGGTACCGGCCCTTGATAGTAAAAGAAACTGTAACAGCCGAAGGTGAAGTGGTCAGCCGGTTTGAAAAACAGCTGGTCGGCAAGTTGCCTGTCAGCAATGCAAATCTCGAACTCATCCGGCGAGGGCTCTGGCAGGTCGTGAATGGGAAAAGAGGCACCGCGCGCATCGCTAAATTAAAAGATATCGAGATCAGTGGAAAAACGGGAACGGCCCAGGTTTTCAGCCGCAAAACGAATGAAAGTATGAAGGAAGAACACCTGTCATACCATCTGAAATCGCATGCCTGGTTTGTTGCCTATGCGCCCGCTGAAAACCCCCAGATCGCTGTGTCGGTATTAGTCGAACATGGTGAACATGGATCCAGCAGCGCTTCGCCGATTGCCAGAGAGGTAATCGCCACGTATCTCCAAGAGGGAACTCAGTTTCTACACACAAAATCAGATAAATTTTAAATGTTTGATCGGCGACTAGTGGCATATTTTGACTGGGGGTTGTTGGGATTAACTCTTATCCTGGCGACGATCGGTGTTCTTACCATCTACAGTGCGGTGAATGCCGGTGGTCCGACCTATCAGCAGAATCTGTACCTGAAGCAATTAACCTGGTTCGGGATCGGGGCCGTCCTGATGGCTGTATTTTTTATCTTCAGCTATAAGCGGTTTGATCAATATGCAGTGATTATTTATTTCGGTTGCCTGGGGCTATTGGCCAGTGTCCTTATCTTTGGTAAATACGTGGGTGGCTCCAGGCGCTGGATAGCGGTCGGTCCCATATCGCTGCAACCCTCGGAAATAATGAAAGTCGCGCTGGTTATCATGCTGGCCCATTATTTTTCACGGCATCTTAAGAGAGATGGACTTACCTTGCGGGACTTGATTCAACCCATGCTAATCGTTTTACTGCCATGCGTATTAATTCTCAAGCAGCCTGATCTGGGAACAGCCATGGTTCTGGTCCTGATTGCCGGATCAATGACCCTTTTTTGCGGTATTGGTCGACGGACCTTTCTTTTGCTTGTTACGGGCGGGGCGGTATCCATCCCGCTGATCTGGTCCCTGTTGAAAAACTACCAGAAACAGCGGATCTTGACGTTTCTGAATCCGGAACGGGACCCCTTGGGGACTGGCTACCATATCATCCAGTCGAAGATTGCCATTGGATCCGGAGGTGTTTCGGGGAAGGGGTATCTGGAGGGCACCCAAAATGCCCTTTCGTTTTTACCCGAGCAGCATACCGACTTTATCTTTTCAGTTCTGGCCGAGGAGTGGGGTTTTATGGGAGCCGGTCTGGTGATTATTCTTTTCCTGCTGGTTTTGCTATGGGGGCTGAATATCGCCCATAAGTGTCGTGATTCCTTTGGGATTCTATTGGTAGTGGGAGTTAGTGCAATTATTTTCTGGGAAATGTTTATCAATATCGGGATGGTCATGGGCTTGATGCCCGTGGTGGGTGTTCCCCTGCCGCTCATCAGTTACGGTGGGTCATCGACGCTCACTATCATGATCGCAATCGGTCTGATGCTCAACGTGAGTATGCGGCGATTTATGTTTGAATAATTTATACGAAGCCATCAAAACGTGTAACCCAGTGAAAAATTAAAAGCGCCGGCACTCTCACCGGATTGTCGGTTCAGCTTGTATCCATAGAGAATTTGGTGGTAATACTGATTTAGCGCTTTGATGTCTTCTTTGAGTTCGTTTTAGATAAAACGTCCCGCGATTCCCCATGCCAGTGATCTTTGCCAGGTTTTCATTTGACGCTTGAGCTGAGAATTAGCAAGCGAATGGTTGCATGAAAAATTCAAAAGACAAACCGGCAAAAGGGACTGTCAGAAAAAAGTTTGAATCATCGTCCCGCCGATATTAGTCAGCTGGTCGTTTTGTTTAAAATAAGTTG
>JAOZUU010000020.1 GCA_029938515.1 Desulfobacterales bacterium
ACTAATTCTTCTTTTTCTTTATCTTTTTCCATTCAACGTTCAATGTTGGACGTTGGATGTTCATTTTTTTAGTCCCTACCTGGGTAAAAACAGCTTAGCGCTTATGGGGGGCCTCCCCGTGTTTGCGGTTTTTTGATATATACCTTATTTCTCCGTCTAGATCCAGATCTCGAGCTTGAAAAACCTGAAGAACAGAAAGAACAGGGTAAAAGCCAGAATGATTTTCAGCGTTTTTTCACTGAACATCTTCTGGGCCCGGCTACCTAGCATACCACCGACAAAACCACCGATAATAATGGCTCCGGCAAGTACCAGGTCCGGCAAATACCCGTTCATCACATAGCCGATAAAGGACCCGATACTGGAAAAACAGGTACCTACCAGGGAAATCGGCACGGCCACATACATGGGCAGGGCCGCGATACTGGTCATCATCGGTACAAGCAAAAATCCGCCACCGATACCAAATGCCCTGGAAACAATACCAACGATGATGCCAAGAAAGGCAAACAACAAGGGGTTGATTTTGAACTCTTCACCCCAGAACTTAAAACGGTAATCGGTGAGACCGCTCTTGACCGGTTCAATCTTACCCATTTCAACAGCACCGCCTTCGGCTTTTGCCTTGGCAACGGCGGCATTAAATTTCTGGGTCATGGCCTTGATGTTTTTGCGTTTGTTCATGGCTGCGGGTGTCAGTTCCATCAGGGTCTTGATCCCCATCAGTACAACGAGAACCGCCAGCCATTCTTTATAGGCTTGCATGGGAAGAATTGCGGTGGCGTATTTTCCCAGCCATACGGAGCCGATAAAAATACCGGCGCCAAAGGAAAGGCCCACGGGCCAGGCGACCCGTTTTTCAACCACCGCAAAACGGTAAAAAGAACCCAGGGGAGAGAACAGGGTCAGGGCGATGTTGGATGGACGCAGAACATTGGCGGCATTGATACCGACAGGGCCGGCTGTTTGAACAACGAGCGCCTGGAAAGCACCCATCAGCATGCCACCGGCAGCGCCGATCATGGAAAAGTAAGTGCCCACAAGGATCGCACCGATGACGATCCAGAGCGGGTTCATGTAGCGATATCCCTTGGTCAGCCAGAAACCGTTTTTTTCCACCGTGTAGGCACCGGTTTTGTCGCCATTGACGTAGACGTCAAACTGGGTGTTCGGCGCGGTATGACGAAAAGATTTAAAAGTAGCGGTAAATTTACCGGTGGTCTTGTCCAGCTTGACGGAAGTTCCTTTATCCCAGTAATTACCGCTGCTTTCATCTTGTATAACGCTCCGGGCGAAGATAACGATTTTACCCTTTTTGTTCCCCTCTTTTACAACGGTATTAATCCCGTATTTATCTTGATGGGCAAACCGGAGAAAGTTCCACTGCTTTTCGGTCTTGATGGGTCCCATCATCTCCTGGGCGCCCACATCGGAAAAATTTTTCTTCAGGTAGAACATGGTGGTCGAGTAGATACCTTTACCTTTCCCAAGAAGAACAGACGGGCCGCCGAATTTTTTCTTATCGGTTTTACCAAAGGCATCCGGATTGCTTGTCAACATGTAATACAGGGGCGGGATCGCGGTATCATTATCAAACCCTGCCTTTTTTCCCTTCTTTGGCAGTTTCTTCATTTCAAAGGTACCGGTGGTATCCTTGGACGCAAACATGTCCTGTTGCGCAACCGCAATGTAGAGCTCCTGACCCGGTTCGATTGTCCCTTCAATCGTTAAAGGATCTCCAGCCTTTATACTCTCGGCGGAAATTTTTGCATCTGCCAGACAGGTGCCCTGCAAGGCAAAAAATAAAAGCGCCATGAACATCAAGGAAATCGATGGCCAATACAATTTTTTCATGGTTTTTTCTCCTAAATATCGAGTTTTTTGGTATACTAATATCCTGTTAACGCTAATTTCTCCATTGACTTAACCCTTTACATCCCCCTTTTTTATTCCTCCTTTCCTGATTACGCCGGACTAAAAGACTTTTAACTTAGCTCCTAAAAGTTATTTCAGATTGAAAGGATTGATCGGCAATTTGAAATCCGGAATCTGATAAGTTCTCATAACCGTCATGAATTTAAAACCTGATCGAAACAAGATGAAGCAAGCAACATGCCATATCTGTAAACGGTTTTATTAATCAACCGGAAGTCATGGCCGGATATATCAATATTTATTGATAATACAGATAGATATGTAATTAGTTGAGCAGGGTTGGTAACAATAACAGCCTTGACAACAATCGTTGCTTGATTCAAAAGTAGATTGTATGGAAGGCGTTAGCGTACATACTAAAAGTATAAAAACTCCTTTGATTCAGCATGGTTATAGTATAGCAATAAATAATATTCAGTGCAAAAAAAATATTGCATCCAATTTATTTATCCGGGCTGGGTTTTGTATCAATATCTTGGCATGAACTTCTTAACAAGCCGGAAATATAGTGTTTTATATTTGTTAGAAAACCGGCGGCAATTGTGGCGGGGTGGTATGATTATTGCTTAAATTTTATTATTTATCTTTATTTGTATTGCCGATATGTGAAAATATTATGAATTATTAAGTCATTAGAAGCTGGAGGAGAATTATGGAAAAAGTAGTCTATAGTCTTTGTTTTATGTGTTCCGTACGGTGCCCGATTAAAATTTTAGTGAAAGACGGCCAGGTCAAGTGGATCGAAGGTAATCCACATGTACCCGGGATGGAGGGAAGCCTCTGCCCTCGTGGGGCGGCCGGTATTTCGCTGCTTTATGATAATGAAAGAGTTCAGTCACCGATGATTCGGGTCGGAGAGCGGGGGGGCGGCCACTGGCGAAAAGCAAGCTGGGATGAAGCCCTTGATAGGGTGGGGGATAAGCTGAAAGACGTTATCGAAAAATTTGGCGGACACAGCGTGGTGCTGGGTGAGCGAACCCAGTTGGCTACTCATGTGAGCAAGACTTTTCTTAAAGCCATTAAGTCACCCAATCATTTCACCCATGATGCCCTGTGCAAGGGATCGGTGAATACCGCCTGCCGGTCGCTTTTCGGTTATACGGACGCCCAGATGAGCATGGATTACAAAAATACCAAAAATATCGTCATGTACGGGCGCAATATTTTTGAGGCGATAGCGGTTAAGGAAGTCAATAATCTCATGGACGCCCTGGAAAAAGGCGCCAAGATGACCTACATCGACCCCCGGGTGACCAAGACCGCGACCAAAGCGCAGCGCTACTGGATGATCCGGCCCGGTACTGATCTGGCCCTGAATTACGCCCTGATCCATATCATTCTCAGGGATCGGCTGTATGATGAAGCCTATGTGGATCGCTGGGTGATCGGATTGGCCGAGCTTCAGGAATTTATTGGCGACTATACCCCTGAGTGGGCGGAAAAAGAAACGGGTATCGCTGCAACCGAGATTGAAGCATTGGCGCAGGAAATCAGCCAGGATGCGCCCCATGTGATTTTTCATTTCGGATACCGCGGCGCCAATCATACCAATGAGATATACATGCGTCGTTCCATCATGATTCTGAATTCACTCATGGGCAGTGTTGAGGTGAAAGGCGGATTTTTCATCAAGAAAGGCCCCGGTGAAGAGGGGGGTAAAGCGGCCCAAAAACTAACCGAACAGAAATTTCCCAGCATCGGTGTACCCCGATTTGATAAAGTCGGAACGCCGGACTTTCCCCTGCCGGACCCGAACCACGGCGTGGGCCAGATACTCCCCTTTGCCATTCTCAATAAAGACCCTTATCCCATCAAAGCATTGATCGCTTACCGATTTGATCCGATTATGTCCATCAATGATACCAATATGACCAAAAAAGCCCTGGATGAGTTGGATCTTATTGTGGCTATTGACATTAATTACAGCGACATCGCCTGGTACGCGGATGTGATCTTACCCGAGTCCACCTATCTGGAACGTACGGACAGCGTGCAGCAGGCCAATGGGCTTAAACCACAGATGTTTCTGCGACAGCAGGCGGTGCCCCCCCGATACGATACCCGGGATGGGGCCATGATCCTGAAACAAATTGGTGATCGGATCGGCATCGGCGAGTATTTTCCTTTTGACAATATGGATGACCTGGTGGCGTGGCAGCTTGAAGGGACCGGATTTAAACGGGAAGATTTTAATGCCAAGGGCAGTGTCGCTTATGGCAAGAAACCGATTTTCTGGGATCGCAAGGACGGGATCAAGTTTAAAACGCCGTCGGGTAAGATCGAGTTTAAAGCGTCGCTGCTGGAAGACGCCGGTTTCGAATCTTTTCCGAAATATGAGTCCATGTCGTCGCCACCGGAGGGCCAGTTCAGATTGATTACCGGGCGAAATGCACTCCATACCCATTGCTCCACCCAAAACAATCCCTATTTGAATGAGCTTTCTTCCGAAAATGTTCTCTGGATCAACGACGAGGAGGCGGAAAAGCTCGGCATCAGCAATGGTGATATCGTCGAGGTCTTTTCCGATTACGGGACCGGGAATATTAAAGCCTTCGTGACCAATCTCATTCATCCCGAGGCGGCCTTCATGCTTCATGGCTTCGGTCACGAAGCTGAATCGGCCACGCGGTCCTACAACAAGGGGGTCAATGATGCCGCCCTGATGAAAAATGTTTCGGATATGATCGGCGGAAGCCCGGCCATGCACGAAACATTTGTCACCATAAAATCGATGTAGCGTTATTTACAACATGTATAGTCTTTCAGATAAAGTTTTTGTCCCGCTGCAAGCGGGACTAGGAGGGAGCCCCCCTGAGTAAGTCGTACCCCCCGTACATCGTTGAAGGGGGGCGACCGATAACGCAGTCCAAAAACTTTATCTGGAAGACTATATGTAAATATTCCAGGAGGACATAAATGAGTAAATATTACCTGATCCAGGACACCAAAAAGTGCATCGGTTGTCATGCCTGCGAGATTCAATGCAAGACAAACAAGTCTTTACCTCCGGGACCCAGGCTCTGCCAGATCGTAGAAGTGGGCCCCCAGCTCATCGATAACATACCCCGGGCTTCTTATATTTTTATGCCCTGTTTTCATTGCCAGAATCCCTGGTGCGTAGCCGCCTGTCCCACGGGCGCCATGACGCGGAGGGATGATGGGATTGTATATGTGGATCATAACCTTTGCGTTGGCTGCAAGACTTGTATCTCCGCCTGTCCATGGGGCGCACCCCAGTGGGACCCGGAAAAAGGCAAGGTGGTGAAATGCGATTATTGTATGGACCGGATTGATGCGGGGCTGCAACCGGCGTGCGTTACGGTCTGCACGACCCACTGTCTTAAATTTGATCTGGCCGAGCATATCCCCCAGACCAAGCGCGACCGATATGCCCGGGCCATGGCCCCGTTAAAATAAAATTTTCAGAAACCCTCGATACCGGTTGCCGGCGACACCTGGCAACCAAACGTTCTACTAGTGAATGGTCTGAGAGAAACAAAGGAGTCTGTTTTATGGATATCCCCACGGTTGATAAAATTTTGGGAAAATTTCCGGAAGTAAAAGGGAATCTTATCGGGATTCTTCATGAAGTTCAGAACCATTTTCATTATCTTCCCGAAGAGGAGTTGAGGTATATTTCAAAAAAAACCCGGATACCCATTACCCAGATTTACAGTATCATCAATTTTTATAACCGGTTCAGCCTCAAGCCGAAAGGTGAAAATGAGATTTGCGTCTGTCTCGGAACCGCCTGCCATGTGAAGGGAGCGGAAAAGGTTCTTGATGCGATTTCAGGAAATTTAAACATTCAAAAGGGGGAAAGCACGGACGACATGAGATTTTCCCTGGAAGAAGTTCGATGCATCGGGGCCTGCAGTCTGGCACCGGCCGTGGTAATCAACGAGGAAACGTATGGGCAGGTATCGCCGAAACAGGTTACAACGATCCTAAAACAATATGAATAGATTATATAGTCTTGCATATAAAGTTTTTGGACTGCGTTATCGGTCGCCCCCCTTCAACGACGTACGATTTGTACGCCTTACTCAGGGGGGCTCCCTCTAGCCTTGCCAAAAACATTATCTGAAAGCCTATAGATATAGACCGGGGTTTTTATTATGGTTTTATCAAACAAGAAAGAAATCGTTATCAGCATCTGCACGGGCACGGGCGGAGTCGCGGCCGGCGGATACAAGGTCATTGACGCATTTAACGCGGCTTTCAAAGAGACCGATTTGAGTGCCGAATTCACGCCGCGGACCCATAAGGTCGGATGCCGTGGTTTCTGTGCGAAAGACGTTTTAGTCGATGTGTCCGTAAATGGACAGACCGAGACCTACCAGTTCGTCACACCGGAAAAAGTCGAGAAAATAGTTGAAGACCACCTCATCGGTGGCAAGCCGGTAAAAAAATGGCTGGTCAAGAAAGATTATCATATATTTAACGACAATCAGGAAAAACTGGTACTGGCGAACTGTGGCCGGATCGACCCCGAATCCATTGAAGAATATCTCAATGTCGACGGATATCAATCTGCCCCTAAAGCGCTGAAAATGGACCCCGAGGAAATCATCACCATTATTAAAAACTCGGGGTTGAAGGGCCGGGGCGGTGGTGGATTTCCCACCGGCATCAAGTGGGAGAGCTGCCGAAGAGCACCCGGTCTTGTGAAATATGTCCTCTGCAATGCGGATGAGGGCGACCCGGGGGCCTTCATGGATCGCTCCATTGTGGAGGGAAATCCCCATTGCGTCATTGAAGGGATGATCATCGGCGCGTATGCCATCGGATCGAACGAAGGGTATGTGTATATCCGGGCCGAGTATCCCCTGGCCGTGGATCGTCTGCGTTTGGCCCTTGACCAGGCCCGGGAACACAATTTCCTGGGCAGCAAGATTTTCGGTACTGATTTCGATTTTGATATCAAGGTGGTGCTGGGAGCCGGCGCTTTCGTCTGTGGTGAATCCACCGCCCTGATGACCTCCATTGAAGATAAAGCCGGCGAGCCGCGACCCAAGTACATACATACCACTGATCGCGGTCTCTGGGGAAAACCGAGCAATCTGAACAACGTCGAAACC
Organism: Desulfobacterales bacterium; assembly: GCA_029938515.1. Taxonomy (GTDB): domain Bacteria; phylum Desulfobacterota; class Desulfobacteria; order Desulfobacterales; family QNYZ01; genus QNYZ01. Next base: position 7,017 of record JAOZUU010000020.1, read on the forward strand.
TGGGCCAACGTGCCGATGATTATAGAGAAAGGGGCCGAATGGTACAACAGCATCGGCAGTGAGACCAGCAAAGGCACCAAGATATTTTCTCTGGTGGGCAAGATCAACAACACCGGGCTGGTGGAAGTCCCCATGGGTATCCCCTTGAGAGATATTATTTTCAAAATCGGCGGGGGAATTCCCAAAAAGAGGGCGTTCAAGGCAGTTCAGACCGGCGGCCCGTCCGGTGGATGCATTCCGGCTAGCCATCTCGATATGCCGGTGGATTACGAGCACTTATATGAGGCCGGATCCATGATGGGTTCCGGTGGTATGATCGTCCTGGACGATGATACCTGCATGGTGGATATGTCCAAGTATTTCCTGGAATTCTGTAAAGACGAAGGCTGCGGGCAATGCACGCCCTGTCGGGAGGGGGTGGCCCAGATGGTGCGCCTGCTGACCGAAATCACGGAAGGAAACGGCACGCCGGAGCATATCGGGTTGCTCGAAGAGCTTGCTGAAATGATCAAAGACACCTCCCTTTGTGCACTGGGAACCAGTGCGCCCAATCCGGTTATTTCCACTCTCCAGTATTTTCGTGACGAATATGAGACTCACATCCACGATAAAAAGTGTCCGGCCGGGGTTTGTAAAGCACTGACAACTTTTACCATCGATGAATCAAAATGTACCGGATGTACGATTTGTGAACGCAACTGTCCCACCGGCGCCATAACGGGAGAAAAGAAAAAACCGCATTATATCGATCAGGACAAGTGTGTCAAATGCCGCGTCTGCTATGAAGGATGCAAGTTCGACGCTGTAATTAAAGGATAAGGGGAAAATGAATGGCAACAATGGTCAATTTGACAATTAACGGCAAGGAGATCCAGGCCCCCGAGGGGATGACTGTTTTGGAAGCCGCTAAAAGGGAAGGTGTTTTTATCCCTACCCTTTGTTATCATGAAGCCCTGGAGCCTGAAGGGACCTGCCGGTTATGTATTGTTGAAGTGAGTGGATCACTTCGCCACGCCATCCGGGTTTCGTGCATTCAGGAGGTCAAAGAGGGGCTGGTAGTTGAAACGGAAACCGAGCGGATTAAAAAAAATCGACGGTTGATTATTGAACTGCTGTTGGGACGCTCACCGTACAGCAAAGAACTGCTTGATCTTGCGGCTAGATGCGGGGTGGTTACCAGCCGTTTTCGTACGGGTGAAGATGATGCTTGCGTGAGATGTGGGCGTTGTGTGCGGGTCTGCCGGGACCAGATCGGGGCCTATGCTCTCTGCTGGGTTAACCGGGGCTATGACCGCAAGATCACGACGGATTTTGAACGGTTGTCGGAATATTGCATCGGATGCGGATCCTGTGCCCAGGTATGTCCCACTGGTGCCATTAAAATTGAAGATCGTGGCGATGAAAGAAAAATTTATACATGGGGACAGGTTCTGGCCCGATTCAAACTCGAAAAATGCAAAGAATGCGGTCGTCCTTTTGCCCCCAAAAAGTATTTGGACCGAATTAATGAAAAAGCTTATAAAACCAAGGGATTGGAGCTTGTCGATTATATCTGCCCCGAATGCGTAAAAAAGGCCGAACACCGGCCGACGCCGGTCAAGACCCCGTTTGGCGGTGGCGGAATGCCTTTTGTTGTATGATGGGTTTAACCACCACGATATATCCCTGTTTCTTTTTCAACAAGTAGAGGAGTAGAAAGCATAATGAGCAAATATCATCTCTATCAGGATACGGACAAGTGCATCGGTTGCCACACCTGCGAAATCCAATGCAAAAGTAACAAATCGCTACCGGTGGGGCCGAAACTTTGCGAGATTATCGAAATCGGCCCAAAGATGCTAGACGGGGTGCCTAAGGCGGCTTATGTTTATGTCGCTTGTTTCCATTGCGAAAAACCCTGGTGCATTGAAGCTTGTCCCGCCGGCGCCATGCAAAGAAGAGCAAAAGACGGAATTGTTTTTGTCAATCACGATCTTTGCGTGGGGTGTAAGAGCTGTATCTCGGCATGTCCCTGGGGAGCACCCCAGTGGGACCCGAAACGGTGCAGGGTGGTCAAATGTGACTTCTGCATGGATCGGCTCGATCAGGGCCTTCAGCCGGCTTGTGTCACGGTGTGCACCACGGGATGCCTTCACTTTGATGTCGCCGAGAACATCAACCCCATTAAACGGGAAAGACATGCCCGTTTGGAAGTAGAACTATAATACTAAGGAAAGAGATATGAGCGCTGGAAAATGTCCGGTCAACAGCACCATTTATCGATTAAAAGATATGATCGAGATGAACCGTCTGGTCGATCCATACTGCCGGCGAATTGCCGAGGAAATCTTGGAATTGATAGACGACATCGCCTGGGGCAGGGCGGGTGAAGACCATATACCGACCATCGATTCTTTATCACGGGAGTTGTCTGAAAAAGGGGCCGACGATTCCTGTAAAGAAACCGGGGAATTTGTTCAAACGGCCTTGCAGGAAAACATGGAGGTCTTTGTCAGCCATGTCAAAACTCACAACTGCAACACCGGGGAATGCATTTTACTGGCACCGGCGCCGTGTCAGACGGCCTGTCCGGCAGGCATCGACGTGCCGTCCTATGTCACCCTTATCGGGATGGGACGCGATGCGGAAGCCATTGATGTGATCCGCAGGGACAATCCCTTTCCATGGGTTTGCGGTCTGGTTTGTACGCGACCCTGTGAATTCATGTGCGTAAGAGCACGAATTGACACACCCATTTCGATTAAATTCCTCAAGGCCTTTGCCGCCGAAAAGGCCATGTCGGACGGGCAATATAGAAACCCTGAGAAGGAACCGGATAAAGATAAAAAGGTGGCGGTCATTGGCGCCGGACCCGCTGGTATGAGTGCCGCTTATTATCTGGCACTCAAGGGCTACACGGTAAAGATCTTCGAGGCGTTGCCCGTAGCTGGGGGGATGATGATGGTGGGTATTCCCAGATATCGATTACCCCGGGAGGTCATCGACCGGGAAGCGGCCATGCTCGAAGATCTGGGGGTTGAATTTGTTTTTAATACCCGCTTTGGTAAAGATATTACCATTGAGCAGCTAAAAGAAGAGGGATTCGAGGCATTTCTTTTTGCCATCGGTGCGCACAAACCATATAAACTTAACATTCCGGGTGAGAACGACTATCCCCAGGTAATCGACTCCATTGATATTTTACGGAACGTCGCCCTTGGTGAGCGTCATTCCCCGGGTAAGAAGGTGGTTGTTATCGGTGGCGGTAACGTCGCCATCGATGCTGCCAGGACCTGTACACGGCTCGGTTGTGAAGAAGTTACCATTGCGTATCGGCGAACCCATTCGGAGATGCCGGCAGATGAAGAAGAGGTGGAACAGGCCGAGGAAGAGGGTATTAAGATGTCATTTCTGACGGTCCCCGTCGAAATCGTCGGACAAGACGGCAAGGTGACCGGGCTGCATTGTTTGAGAGCTGAAATGATTACCAAGGCGGGAAGTGACCGGAAATTCCCGGTGCCCGTGGAAAACAGTGATTTTACCATTGACGCGGATGCGGTCATTTCCGCTATCGGCCAGCAGGTAGATTCGGAGGGATTCGACACCCTGACCGGCCTTACCTGGACCCGGCGTAATACGATTGATGTGAACCGGGCCTGCATGGAAACATCCATACAAGGCGTTTTTGCCGCCGGTGATGCTGTTCTGGGCCCCGCAACGATTGTCGAAGCCATTGGCGGCGGTAAAAAAGCAGCACAGGCCATCGATCGTTATTTATCGGGTATTCCTCAGCCAAAGCTGCCACCGGTGCCGGTGCGGCGTGGCCGATTGGATTTTATGGAAGTACCGGCCAGCACGAAAATGAGTCTCAAGCGACCGGAGATGCCCTTGTTGAATTTCAACCGCAGACGGGTTACCTTCCAGCAGGTGGAATTGGGATATTCTGAAAATGCGGTTCGTGAAGAGGCTCGCCGATGTCTGCGTTGTGATGTCTGTCGGCGGTGCGGTGCCTGTGTGGATGTCTGCCGGGACCGAATGGAGATTAATGCGTTAAAGCTGGGATATCTGGATTTTGATCACCCGGTGCAGACCGACTTTAGAGAAACGGCCGACAGGTGCATCGCCTGTGGTGCTTGTGCCGAGAATTGTCCCAATGGCGCCATGATAATCGAGGATGTCGGTGACGAACGAGTTCTCTCTATATGCGGGACTATTCTAAACCGACTGAAACTCGAATATTGCGAAGTTTGCGGGACCGCCTTAGGACCCGCCAAATACCACGATTATATTACCCGGCGGCTGAAAGGCATTGCCAAGACCACCGAAGGACGGTCCATCTGTGTGGAATGCGCCCGGAAAATGGCCGCTCACCAGCACAATGAAGAGATTATACCCATTCGGTAAGGGTAGTGGAAAGAATAAAATGCAGGAGGCGTTATTATGTTTCGTAGAGGCGATAAGGTCGAAATATTCAAAAAGTCGGAAGATGAGGGCTGGCAGGATTATATGGATGAATTTGTTGGGTTTCACGGGATTGTGACTGATCCGGATTCAAACATAAATGATCCGGACGCGCTGATAGAGGTCAGCCTGGTGGACAAGGGAACCCATCGAATTCCGCAGGATTGCCTGCGCAAGTTGGAAGAATAATGGGCTTACATGGATCACGGTTCCGGATGAAATGGAAATAGCCGGGTTCCGGGAACGTGTTACGGGAAGGCGAATGGAGACGCTCTCATGGTGAATATCAAAATCAACGGTCAAGAACATGAAGTTGAAGAAGGAATAAGACTTCTGACGGTATTGAGGGAGAAGGAATATAAAATTCCCAGCCTCTGTTTTCACACTGCCCTGACCCCTTCTGCTTCGTGCAAGCTATGTGTTGTCGAAGTGAAACTGAAAGATAAACCGCCTGTCACGAAACTGTCCTGTGCCATTAAGACCAGGGAAGGGATGGAAGTAGTGACGGAAAGCGCCATGGTCTATAAGTTAAGAAACATAGCCATCGGCAATCTTTTAAAAATGGCGCCGCGTTCGAAAGCAATTATTCAAATTGGCGAAGAGTTCGATCTGATTACCGGCGTGATCCCTGATGGCTGTATTCGTTGCCGGCTGTGCATGCGGGTTTGCAGGGAAATTATCGGTGCCCGGGCACTGAAAATGGTCAAACGCAAAGGCATGAATTTTGTGGTCCCCAGGGAGGGCGGTCATTGCATCGGCTGTGGTACCTGCGCCAACATATGTCCCACGGACGCCATTCAGCTTGTGGATAAAAATAGCGTCAGAACCATCATGATCCGGGATGAAGTGATCGGAAGACATCCCCTGGAAAGGTGCGAGATTTGCGGCATACTGTTTGCGACACCCAAGTTCCTGCACCATGTTCAGGAACAAGAAGACTCGGTTGATCACCCGGACGTAAAGGAGCACCATAAACTTTGTTCAAACTGTGCCAAGCTCTACTCGAAGAGAACCCAGAAGCTGACGGCCCCCGTCTTCTCTAAACCCCATGGATACAAGTCGGTAAGTAAATAAACCGTTCAACGCTTATCGTGGTATCATCACTGACCCGGATTCCTGAAGATAATATGTCTGACGGAAAGACTCCGGCCGAATTATCGAACGGTTTTGTCTCCACCACGATAGTTGCGATCCATAAAAAGACACTTGCCAAATAGACAGCGCAGTGCAATACTTTTTTTGAATCAATCGAAATCATCAAGATTTGCCGACGTGTTTATATTCTTCAATACCGTACATGGTACTGGTTTTTTATGGGATCTCTGCGATGGCGAGGATCAAATTACGTTTTTTTTTGATTTGCGTTATATTATCTGCCGGTTGCAGCCAGGAAGAACCTGCCTACAAGGTCGATCTCAGCAAACGCGAGACAGTGACCATCAGAGCGGAAGCAAATATCATCACTTATGCCTATCTTCCCCAGTATTCTCATAAAGTCTCTTATCAACGCCATCATATGCTGATAGAGCACCTGCGTCAGGAAACGGAACTGAACATCAAGCAGATATTTCCGGATACTTTCGATAAACATATGAAAATGGTGGGCCAGGGCAAAATCGATATTTCCTATTCGAATCCTTTTGTCTATGTAAAACTGGCACACCGGTATGGTGCACGGGCTTTTGCCCGAATTATCGAAGCCGGCGGCCAGAAAAATTTCCGGGGACAGATTATTTGTCGGGCCGATAATCGGCAAATCGAAAACCTCGCCGATTGCCGGGGCAAGCGGTGGATTGCCGTTGATCCATCTTCTGCCGGCGGATATCTGTATCCGCTGGGTCACTTTATCACCCACGGCATCGAAAAAGATGATTTTCAAGAGATTGATTTCGCTCCCGGTCCCGGTGGAAAGCAGGAAAAGGTAGTCTTGTCGGTTTACGCCGGGAAATATGATGTGGGCAGCATCCGGGAGGGAACCTTGAATGTGCTTGCAGACAGGATCGATGTCAATGAAATCAGAGTGATTGCCAATACACCCTGCCCCGGTTGGGTCTATGCCGCCAGGTCCGGATTGGAGCCGGAGACGGTTGCCAAGATAAAGCAAGCCCTTTTGAAACTCGATTACAAGCTTA
>JAOZUU010000375.1 GCA_029938515.1 Desulfobacterales bacterium
CCGACCATCAAATTCAGCCAGGGCCTCAACAGCGAGATCCTTAAATTTTCGATCGGTCAACGAGGCGCCTGAAACAACAAAGAGATTTTTTATTTTCGGGAGTAACTCCTGAATAAGCGCCCCTGTTTTTCCGAAATCAAAACCCCACTCCATGGAAACCATTTTGGGCTTCAAGCGATTACGCGGCAAAGTTTTTCGATCAGCGGTGATCAGTACCATCGGAATATCACCGAACAACTTCTCACCGTATTCGAGCATCAAATCCACTGATTCATCCCCCATGGCAAGAACCAGATCTATTTTTTGTTTGCCGTACTTGTATCGATACAGATCAATGATCTTGGAAAGATATCTCTTTTCTGGAAATCTCGATTGATCCGCGTATTCAACATCAAGTTCGATGGGATAGGAGGAGTTTGCGGCTAAAACCGCACGCAGGCTTTCTTCGAAGCGATATGGCCCGGGCATACCCTTTTTGAATACAAATATGGCCAAAACCCGCTTAGGAGCCGGATTATTAGCCTGTGCCAAGATGTCTGCGCCTGACCATAAGGATGCCGCGGCAATAATACTCAAAATAATATAATATTTAATGATATTGGATACTTTCATCGATTTGATCTGCAAAAAAATACTCGCATTAATCTTGAAACACCAAAATTTTTTCAACCATAACTATATCATAAATCTCTGACTGTAGCGAACCAAAAAGGTGCCACGATCTTGAAAAATCGGTTAGAATGGCTAAGGCCCCCGGAAAAAAATAAATCCACATCTTACTGGTCTTCTGTTCCGCCTACGGCGTTACATCCACCGGCACATATCCTGATATGCACCGGCGGATGTGCCTTGTAGACGAACCAGAATCCGGCGCAATCTTGTGGATTTATTTCTTTCCAGGGACCTCAAAACGAGAGCAGACCAAATTTGGTTTATCCAAACATACCAGAAACGGGATCATGTAAAAGATGTAAATAAAAATCTTGGCGGCATCGTAAAAAGTCAAGGGGAAAAAATTCTTGCATTTTCAACATGAAAGGGTAAAATTGGGGCTCAAATTTTGACGACCTCGTAAAAAGTCGAATTTTGAAATTTTAACCACAACATAACGCGCTTAAAAAGGACATGCCAATAGTTTTTGGGAAAGGACTAAATTTTGAAAACAATGATGATGAGACTACAACGCCTGATCGGGATGATCGCGCCCGCTTTATTAATGGCTGCATGCACACATACTAGCGTTTTGGATGTGCCTGCTCAAAAATATGACGTGAGTGCCGCCCCCCTTACAGACTCACCCGTGAAGACGACGCAGGAGCAGGTTGACTGGCCACACGAGATTCAAACGGATAAGGGGCTGGTCGTCATCTACCAGCCACAACCGGAAAAGCTCGATGGCAACATGCTCAAGGCCCGTGCAGCCGTGTCGGTTGAATTAACAGGGTCTGATGAGCCACAGTTCGGCGCGGTCTGGTTCGACACACGCCTTGAGACCGACCGCGACAACCGCATGGCAACGATTGTCGATGTAAAAGTCACGCAAATGCGTTTCGCCGTCAAGGACGAGAAGAAGGGAGCGCAACTACGCAAACTCCTCGAAACCGAAATCCCCAAATGGCGACTGCCGCTGGATATGGACCGATTACTGGCTTCACTTGCCATCACCGAGCAGCAGGTGTCCAGTGCGGAAAAGATCAGTGTCGAGCCACCGAAAATTCTGTTTGTTGAAGAGCCGGCGGTGCTCATCAGCATAGACGGAGAGCCCCGTCTGCAGAAAGTTGATGGCACCCGACTGATGCGCGTCATCAACACACCTTTCACGATGTTGTTCGATACCAGCAGCAAGACCTGGTATCTGTCAGCCGGCAAGGGTGCCTGGTATACGGCCAGTGATATTGACGGCAACTGGACAGCCACGAAAGGCGTACCAGAGGATGTTGCAAAGCTCGAACCGAAAGAGACAACCGACAACGGCAAGACGGATCAGGACGATAAAAAAGATGGGCAAACACCCAAGCTAGTCGTTGCCACCGTTCCAACGGAACTGATCTCCAGCACCGGCAAACCCGAGTACACACCCATCAAGGGCACCGATCTCCTGTATATGAGCAATACCGACAGCGATGTGCTGATGCTGACCGACAGCCAGGAAAACTATGTCCTGTTGTCCGGACGCTGGTATGCCAGCAAGAATATGGAAGGACCGTGGCGCTACGTAGCGGGTGATACGTTACCGGAGGATTTTGCGAAGATACCGGAAGACTCAGAGATGGGAACAGTGCTGTATGCCGTACCCGGTACGGACCTGGCAAGGGAGGCCGTGCTGGATGCACAGCTGCCGCAGACAGCGGCAATTGAACGCAAGAAAGCCACACTGAAAGTCGAATATGATGGCCAACCAAAGTTCGAAATAATCGAGGGTACTTCTTTGCAGTACGCGGTAAACACATCAACGCCGGTTATTAAGGCGGAAAAAAAATATTATGCAGTTGACGAAGCTGTCTGGTTCGTCGCGGACAAACCCGAGGGACCCTGGCAGATTGCAACATCGGTCCCGGATGAGATCTATACCATCCCGGCTGATTCACCGATGTACAACGTCACCTTTGTGCATGTCTACAAGGTTACGGATGACACTATCTATACCGGCTACACACCCGGGTACACAAACACCTATGTCTACAACACGACGATTGTTTACGGCACCGGCTACTACTGGCCCGGCTGGTACGGCAGCTGGTATTACCCACGGCCTGCCACCTGGGGCTTCAATGTACGCTGGAATCCATGGGGCGGCTGGGGGCTTGGGCTGAGCTATAGCACGGGGCCGTTTACCTTCTCGATTGGCCGAGGCAGCTGGTACCGTGGCGGCTGGTGGGGACCGGGTCGTTACCATTCCTACAATCGTGGTTATCGGCATGGTTATCGAAGCGGAAGTTATAGCGGCTATCGCGCGGGCCGACGCTCAAATGCAAACCTGTACCGTAGTGAGCGCAACAAGGCACGGGCTTCCAGTATTACCACGGCCGATCGAGACAAAGTGCGTACGGCCGCCACGAGCAATCGTCCCAATAATGTCTATGCAGACCGTAAAGGTGATATTCATCGCAAGACGGACAAGGGTTGGGAAAACCGCAGCAAAAATAGTTGGCAGCCTACGCAGTCCCAGCGCAGCAACCTGGAACAGCGTTCGAAATCGGTCAGTAATAACAACCGCAGCAGCCAGGCACGACAGCGTGGTTCTCAACGAGCCAGCAGTTTCAGCAGGGCCGGTGGTCGCGGGGGTGGCGGTATGCGTGGAGGTGGAGGCGGCCGCGGGGGTGGAGGCGGTCGCGGTCGGCGTTAATCCTATTTTTAAGGAGAAATAATGATGTCAAAAAAAAGTAAGAAACTCAGTAATAAAAAATATGAGAAAGAGTTATATAAACTCCAGGTAGAGCTCTGCAAGCTACAGAAATGGGTAATACAAACGGGCCAGAAAATTATTATTATATTTGAAGGTCGTGATGCGGCAGGTAAGGGGGGAGTTATCAAACGAATTCTGGAAAGGGTAAGCCCGCGGGTTTTCCAAGTCAATGCCCTGCCGACTCCGACTGACCGTCAAAAGACGCAAATGTATTACCAGCGTTATATTGAGCGTTTTCCTGCTGCCGGTGAAATTGTCATGTTTGATCGCAGCTGGTATAACCGGGCCGGTGTTGAACGTGTCATGGGCTTTTGCACAGACGAAGAATATCATCGTTTTCTGGAACGTACACCAACTACTGAACAAGCCATTGTTGATAATGATATTATCCTGCTCAAATACTGGTTTGAAGTGAGCCAGAAAGTTCAGGC
>JAOZUU010000376.1 GCA_029938515.1 Desulfobacterales bacterium
GCATATACCCTGCCGTCTGGTGGAACGTGCTGAAAAATATGCGTCCGAAAACGGCTATACGGTCACGGGTGTGATGATTGAGGCGCTGGACGCGTTTTTAAGGGGTCAGAAAGCAGATAGCTCATGACAAGTCTATATTTTTTCACCCGTTTATTTTGTTTAGATTGCGTGCCTAAGTCTAAAATGGCCGAAAACTGGAAATTGTATAACAAAATATTTACCGGGAATGAATTTTTGCCTATAGGTACGTTTGCCGAGATCGGATTCTGGTTTTTCTATGAAGTGTAGCGCATTGCTGGCTTTGCGCAGCTGCAGATTTTAAACGGAAATTCCGGTGAGCGTATTGTACAATTAAACAATATCAAGCCCCCCATCCCCAATAAATGGCGCCGGAGGGCGTCCAGTGCCGCCATCGCGAACAGCTTCTTTTTGCCTGTGCGATTTCCAAAAGGAAAATAAAACTGCCTGGCGGCCACCCCCTCCGGACCGGCCAGGCCGATACAAACCGTCCCAACGGGCTTTTCATCGGTTCCCCCGTCCGGGCCGGCAATGCCGCTGGTGGCGATGCTATAGGTGGCATTGGCGGTTTCGCGGGCACCCGCCGCCATTCGACGAACCGTTTGCAACGATACAGCCCCGTATGTTTCGATGGTTTCCGGTGGAACACCCAGTACGTCTATTTTGGCATCATTGGCATAGGTGACACCGGAGAAAAGAAAATACCTGGAACTGCCGGGCACATTGGTCAATAAATGGGCGATCAACCCACCGGTACAGCTCTCCGCGACGGCAACCGTCGCGTCTTTTTTTATCAAAAGATCGCCGACCACCGCTTGTATGGACCGGCCATCATCGGAGAAGATCTTGTTTCCGAGCTTCTCCCCTACCCTTTCGGCAACGATGGCCAGGCGATGGTTCAGCTGGTCCTCGTCATTTCCGCGAATGTACAATCGAACCTGAATCTCGGGAAATTTGGCCCGCAATCCGAGGCTGATTTCAGGAAAATCGGCGGCAATACCAGACAGCCGCTCCCCGATCATCGATTCGGTGTATCCAAATGTGGACAAGATTCGAACCATAGAAAATTGTCGGATATTCCCGGAAAGTGAGATGAGTCGTGGGATTACTTCGTCGGCCAGCATTTTCCGCATCTCCCTGGGAACGCCGGGAAGGCAGAAAAAAGTGCAGGAATCGATCTTAATTTTAAATCCGGGGGCGGTTCCGATGGGGTTGGGGAGCACATCACTACCGCTAGGGAACAGGGCCTGCTTGCGATTCGACCGGGTCATGGGGCGATTCAACCGCATAAAAAACGCTTCAATAGCGACAAGGGCGTCTTTATCCAGCACCAATTCCACGTCGGCGGCCCGGGCGGCGGCCTCCGTTGTCAGATCATCTTCGGTAGGACCCAGACCACCCGTTACCAGGGCCACATCCGCTCGTCTGGCAATCTCGCCAAACACGGCCGCGATGGTTTTCAGGTCATCTCCCACACAAAGGTGGCGGGTAACCTCAAGGCCTTCCCGCTCAAGTGCTTCAGCAATATAGGCCGAATTACTATCGACCAGAGCGCCGGAACGGATTTCATCTCCGGTAGCTAAAATCTCTGCGATCATTTTTTCTACCCAATATAAATCAACAACTTTCGGCTAAAGCCGAAGGCTTGGGGTTCAAGAGGTGAAGGGGTCAAGGGAGAATCCTGATGGTCCGTATGAAACAACCGTCATCATCGTCGCCATCTTCTCCTTCAGCATCGGCCGACTGCAGGGCGCGCTGGGCATTTATCCGACCCCCCGAGGCAATCCGGTTCTGCAATGTCGGCAAGCCATCAACACTATTTTTAATCATGGAAACAACCTGCGCCGGCGTGAGATTGCCATTGGCGGCACGTAGTAAAACAGCCAGACCGGCAACCATCGGAGTGGCCTGGGAAGTGCCGCTTAAAAAAGCATACCCGCCCGCATCCACAAACCGGCTGAAGGTACTGTAAATTCTAATTCCCGGTGCGGCGACATCCACTGAGGATAAACCGAAATTAGAAAACGACGCGATCTGGTCAAACTGGTTGGTAGCGGTGACGGCGATGAGATTGACATTGGGATAACTCGATGGATAATGGGGACGGACATCATTATTCGTACCATCGTTTCCGGCCGAGCAAACGATTACCGCCCGTGTGACGGAATTGATGGCATCCCTTAATATTTGGGAATCCCGATATAATCCCAGACTTAAATTGATGACATGAGCACCCATCGCTTCGGCATATATCAGGGCTCCTGCCAAGGCTGAGACCGGCAGGCCGCCGGCGGTATAATCATGGGTAGCCAGGGCCATGATCCTCGCCGCCCAGCTGACCCCGGTTACGCCCGCGCCGTTATTCCCTCTCGCCGCGACAACACCGGCCACATGGGTGCCGTGTCCGCTGACTTCATCATTGGGATTGTATACATTAAAGAAAAAATCCCAGCCGACGATATCGTCCACATACCCATTGCCGTCATCATCCACGCCGTTGGGCTGCCAGGTATCGACGGACGCAAAACCGGCCAGTTCCCCAGTGTTGACCCATAAATTGGGCCGGATATCCGGGTGAAAAATATCGACGCCGGTATCGATGACGGCAATCACGATATCGCGGTGACCGGTATTCAGATTCCAGGCTTCCGGCCCGTTGATGTCGGCACCCGGGACACCGGACACACCTGCCACCACTTGGCCGGTATTGTTCAACCCCCATTGAACCGGGAAAGACGGATCATTGGGAACAGCCGTCGGCCGGGCATAATAGTTGGGCTCGGCGTACGCCACCCGGGGATCGTCCTTCAACAGGTTCAGGGCGGCTTGCACGTCCATTCCCCGGGGAAGCTTAAAAACAGTGGTGTTGATGGCGGGCAGCTTCTTTTTGGCAGTCAAATCGTGCAGTGAAGATAAATCACTTTCCGCGGCGATATTCGCCGGGGATTTATATTTTACAAGAATCTCACCCGGTACATAGGGTTCTATATTCTCGATTCGGGTATGGGAAAAATCTTGAGGTTTTCCTTTGGGTTGAAGCTCAATCGCTTCCACCAGGGAAACAGAAATAATCAGCAGGCTAACGATAATAATGAAGATCTTTCTCATTCGCTTTTTCTTTCCGGCTCAATCTGAATAATATAATTCGGCTCACTATATTCAACCGTGTCGTACATTTCGAGTTTTTTAACAATACTTTCGACCGATTCATCGCCAATAATTTTCATCAGGTAGATACCCGGCAAGGAAAGCGGCTGGATGGTTTCAAGACCCAGTTCCCCGGCAATGGTATTAAGAGTCGTCGCTTCCGCTTCCGGTTTTAACTTGACCAGCACCTGACCAGGCACATACTTGTGTGCCTGGTCTGATCCCGGGAGGGTATTTTCTATCTCTTTTGGTTTTTTTTCGGACAATGGCATTTTACTTTCGCCACTCGTCGTATTGCCATCACGACCCGGACTGACACATCCCATGGTAATAAATATAAGACCGAATAAAACGATTTTGGTGGTGAATCGTGTGCTCAATTGATCTCCTTTTTGGCAAACGGTTGAGAACAGGAAGGCAGACCGCTGCGGGACCTTTGAAAAACGCCCCCTTTTGCCCAATTTTGCCTGCGCTAAAACTGCGTCAGACAGGAATTAACCAAAATTGAACATTTTTCAAAGGTCTCGATGTCTATAAAGGTTGGAGGCGGCAACCAGATTCGAACTGGTGAATAGCGGTTTTGCAGACCGCTGCCTTACCACTTGGCTATGCCGCCATAAAAAATGGAGCGGGAAACGGGATTTGAACCCGCGACTTCGACCTTGGCAAGGT
>JAOZUU010000377.1 GCA_029938515.1 Desulfobacterales bacterium
CGCAGGGAGAGAAAAACAACGTCCGGCGAATCCTGTTGTCCGGTATTTTCTGGCGGATCCTGCTGATCGAAGCGATATTACTGGTCTGGTCACTGGGAGCGCGCTATTTTTCCGACGGCCATAACCCTGCCATGCTCTTCTGGTATGCCGTCCGGATCATTATCCTGGTCACCATTATTCTGGCGTTCATGATGCTGACACTTCGGCGGTTTCTCGACCAAAAAATCATCACACCCCTGGAAACCATTGCCACGGCGAATCGCCGATTCATGGAAAACGAATCCACAGGCAGATCCATATCATTGGCCGAAGACACCCCCCGGGAAATCAGGGAGATCGCCTCGACACGATCCCGGATGCTTGATTCGATCCTGAAAGTGTCCGGGGAACGTCTGCAACTGGCCAATTTTATCCGGGATACATTCGGGCGCTATATGCCCGAAAAAGTCGTCGATGAAATCCTGGAATCCCCGCAAGGACGCAGGATCGGCGGCCGGCGGGAAACCGCTACGGTCCTCATGTCGGATCTAAGGGGATTTACCGGCCTTTCAGAAAACCGGGAGCCCGAAGATCTCGTTCGCCTGCTCAATCGTTACCTGGATCGAATGTCTGCAGTGATCCACGCCTATGATGGGACCATCGATGATTTTATCGGGGATGCCATCCTGGCTGTCTTCGGGGCGCCCGAGAAACACGACGATGATCCTGCCCGGGCCGTGGCCTGCGCAATCGCCATGCAGAAAGCGCTGCGAGAATTCAACCGGGAAGCGATCGAGGAAGGTGAACCTCCCCTTGAAATGGGCATCGGGATCGAAACCGGAGCGGTGATCATGGGGAATATCGGTTCGGAAGCCCGCATGAAATACAGCGTGATCGGGGCGACCGTAAATATCGCTTCCCGCCTGGAATCCCAGACCACCGGCGGGCAGGTGGTGATCGGCGAAACGACCTATAATCTGGTCAAGGACCTTGTCACAACCGATCCACCGATCAGCGCAATGATGAAAGGCATCCGCAAGCCCCTGGTCAGCTATTCCGTGCTTCAAATCGGCAATCCGTATCATCTATCCATCGAGAATACTAACCAGTCTGATGGTCAGACGGCCATTGAGCTTCCGTTTCGATGCTGGGCCGTAAAGGAAAAAATCGTCTCGCCGGATCCGATCGAGGGCGAAACCATTTCCATGAATGAAAATCATTTTACCGCCATATTGAAAAAAGAGATCACCCCTTTGACCGACATAAAAATGCAATTAGCCTTCTGCACTGACGTTCATTGTTTCAGCGATATCTATGCCAAGGTCACCTCCGTTGACAAAGAGCCTTTTGGGACCATCCACGTCCTCCGGATCACGTATATTGACCAGGAAGACCGAAAGGTCCTTTCTGATTGGATACACACAGTTTCGTCGGAAACTGAAACTTAGCGAAGCCTGGTTAATCCTGTCAGAAAACATTTTGCCTTTATGTATAGGCTTTCAGATAATGTTTTTGTCCCGCTGCAAGCGGGACTATAGAGGGAGCCCCCCTGAGTAAGTCGTACCATTCGTACGTCGTCGAAGGGGGGCGACCGATAACGCAGTCCAAAAGCTTTATCTGGAAGACTATAGATAGGTTGAGAAAGGGATTCACCCATGTGTCGAATGTTGGGAATTTATGGAAAAGTCGATGATTGGAAAAAGATTGCCCTGGCCTTCAGCCGGCAGGCCGAGATCGGGAAAGTCCCGCCCAAAAAGGGCATTCTTCCCGGGCATAAGGACGGCTGGGGAGTAGCCGTGTCCGATCCGAAAGATAAATCGATGGCTATTTTGGAACGTCATCCGGGCTCCCCAACGGACAGCCCCCTGTTTGAACAAACCCTTGACACCATCGAGAAACCACCCGCTATTTTTACATGTCATCTTCGCAAAGCCAGTCCCGGCATTCCGGTTACCCCGAACAACATCCACCCGTTCTCTGCCGACGGCTGGATGTTTATCCACAACGGAACAGTATATCAACCCGAATCCCTTCCCCGGGACCCGTCCTTACCACTTACCTCGAATGGGTCCGATTCCGAACATTTTTTCCATTATTTATTGTCACGATTAAAGGAAAAACCCGGACACTGTGAAAGGGGCCAGGTCCTGGCCGAAGCGATTTCCGCGATGGAAATCGACTATACCGCCGTAAACAGCATCCTGAGTAACGGCAAAGATCTGTTTATAATCCGAAAATATAAAACCCATCCCGCTTATTACACACTATACACCTACCGGCTCTCAAACGGCATCCTCATCTCCTCGGAACCGGTGAAATTAAACGGCCTGGATCAGCACCGCTGGAAGATGATTGAAAATAATTCGATATTAAAGATTTATGGCGATCCTGTCAGGATTCAAAAATACCAAATTGGATAGAAGCTGTTTCAAAACCCCCAATTATTAACTAATTTGGAGCTAAATGCCGTCTTGACAATACGATCTTCCTTCGATATTTGAATCTTTATTGGTTGAAGCCGACTGGGATTTATTGCCGAATCACTGACGGTACAACATGTTGTTGCTCACCCCCAGCCGTCACACAACCTTAGTTTTTACTTAATTCACTCTCAAAAAAAACTTCTTATCCTTTTATTTGATTTACTATCAAATTATGTGAAATTATTTTTGTGCGAGCCATTGCCTCGGGCAGCACCTAAACCAAAAACGAGGTATCCATTCAAGGAGGAGACAAATGAAATCTAAAAATTTGAGACTCTTTACGGTACTGTTGACCGTGGCGCTGCTTGTCGTTCCCTGCAGCCAGGTTCTGGCGGAGAAACCGATTCTCATTGGCAGTCCGCTTTCGACGGCCTTTCTCTACGGGTGGGATGCGGAGAGGGGCATCCGGCTCGCCATCGAAGAGATCAATGCCGCCGGCGGCGTCAATGTGAACGGCGAGAAGCGTCCTTTTACCGTGGAGGTGATCGACACCCGGGACCTGGAGCCAGGAGTCCCGGTCAGCGAAGCGCGTCTGGCAGTGGAAAAATTGATATTGGACAAAAAAGCCGACTTTCTTATCGGCGGTCCGGTCCGGTCCGAAGCGGCCCTGGCAGCCATGTCCCTTCTGTCCAAATATAAAAAAGTCTCCATTCTTACCACCGGTGTACTGACACCGAAATACCATGCCATGGTGGCAGAGCAGTATGACAAGTTCAAGTATTGTTTTCGCATTCACGGGGAAGCCAAGCAGCTGGTGGGCGAGATGTTCGCCAATTTCGGCTTCCTGAAGGAAAAATACGGGTTCAACAATCTGTTTATCATTGCGCAGGATGTATCCCATGCCCGGGGGGCTGCGGCGGTTATGAAAAAAGTCGCCACCAAAAAAGGGTGGAACGTCACCGGTGTGGAGATTTATCCCACCGGCGCCACTGATTTTTCAATGGGACTGCTTAAAATCAAAAAGACAAAAACCGAAATCATCAACATCTGGATGGATATGCCGGAAAGCGCCATTTTGCTGAAACAATGGTACGAAATGAAGATCCCGGCGCTGCCTTTCGGCTCCACCCTGGCCGCCGCCGAGCAGCCCGGTTTCTGGAAAGCCACCAACGGCAAGGGCGCCTATACCCTCTGCAATGTGGTCAACGCCGGCAATGCCCCCTCAGAAGCCACCCCGTGGACAATGAAATTTTACAATGCCTATACGAAGCGCTGGGGGGTTGAGCCGGAGGGTCTAGGCACTTCCAGCAGCTACATGGCGGTTTACGTCCTGAAAGATGCCATCGAGCGTGCCGGCAGCTTGGATTCCGACAAGGTCGTGGCCAGTCTGGAAAAAACCGACATGATGGGGGTTTACGGAAGGCTGCGATTCA
>JAOZUU010000378.1 GCA_029938515.1 Desulfobacterales bacterium
ACCTGGCTTCCATCGGGTGCATTGATCTTAATGGCATTGAGCCGCTCAATGCCGGCCCGGGCCTGTAAGGGCAACCTCAGAACAACGGGGACGTCTTCTTTTTCCCTGGGTTGATGGAGCAGGCCCACCTGTTGGCCGGAGAGGGCCATCTGCAGGGTTTGGGTGATCTGGACCACACTGATCCCATGCAGGGCCGCCTTCTCCCGATCCACTTCAAGCTGGTATCTAGGCTGGTCTTCCTCCATATACCAGTCCACATCCACGACCCCTTCGGTCTCTTCGAAGACGGTTTTTATTTTTTGAGCGATTTCTCGCTGGCGTTCGTAATCCGGACCGTATATTTCGGCAACCAGCGTGGAAAGCACCGGCGGGCCTGGCGGGACTTCGGCCACCTTTACCTTGGCCCCGTAGCGATCGGCGATTTCTTTTAATGGTGGCCGTACCCGTTTGGCGATGGGGTGGCTCTGGTCCCGGCGATGGTGTTTTCCCGCCAGGTTGACCTGAATATCAGCCATGAAAGGGGCCTGGCGCAGGTCGTAGTGACGGACGAGACCATTGAAATTAAACGGTCCGGCCGTGCCGGCATAGATCTGGTAATCGGTGACTTCATTAACGGTTTTTAAGTAATTACTCATCTCCATGGCCGCGGCCGCCGTTTCCTCCAGGGTGGCCGATTCGGGCATGTCGATGATCACCTGAAATTCGCTTTTATTGTCAAACGGGAGCATCTTGACCCGTACCAGGCCGAGGCCGACCATGGCACAAGCCGCCAGCAGCAGGATCACCACCAGCGATAGAAATGACCATTTCCAAAGCCCGTTATGGATCAGGGGGTTCATTACTTTTCGGTACAGACGCTTGTCCCAGCTTTCTTTTTCTTCGATTTCGGCATGATGGTGGCCGCTGCCATTTTTTTTATGGGGGAGTAATCGCAAGGACGCCCAGGGTGTAACGATAAATGCCACCAGCATGGAGAAAATCATGGCCGCCGAGGCCCCGATGGGAATCGGGCGCATATACGGGCCCATGAGCCCGCCGACGAAGGCCATGGGCAAAATGGCGGCGATCACCGCCAGCGTGGCCAGAATAGTCGGATTCCCCACTTCATCCACTGCTTCCACGGCAATCCGGGCGCTGGAACGGCCCCGGTTTTCCGGTAGCCGCAGATGCCGGACGATGTTTTCCACGACAACGATGGCATCGTCCACCAGAATCCCGATGGAGAATATCAAGGCAAAAAGGGTAATCCGGTTAAGGGTATAACCGTAGAGATAGAAAACGGCCAGGGTCAGCGCCAGGGTCACCGGGATAGCCAGTGCCACGATCCCCGACTCCCGCAACCCCAGGGTAAGCATGATCAGAATCGACACCGAGATCACGGCGATTCCCATATGCAAAAGGAGTTCGTCCGATTTCTCCTTGGCGGTTTCACCATAATGCCGGGTGACGGTCATGTGGATATTGTCAGGAATGATGATCCCTTTGATATCCTCGATACGTGTTAATATCTCTTCGGCCACGGAAACGGCATTGGTCCCCTTGCGTTTGGCCACGGTGAGCGTCACGGCGGGAAATACGCCCTCGGAGGACGACTCGTGAGCGATCTTTTTTTCTTCCGCCGCCGGGCCGGTGCCAAAAAAAACATACTGGGTCGGCCCCGGGGGGCCGTCTTCGACCGTGGCGATATCCCGCAGATAGACCGGGCGCCCTTCATGAACCCCAACCACGACCTGGCGAACATCTTGTGCGGTTTTTAAAAAAATGCCGGCATGGACCAGGATTTCCCCTTCCAGGGATGGATAGGTACCGGCATCGGTGGCCTGATTGGTCGCGGTTATTTGCCGGGCGACCATCTGGGGATCGAGACCGAAAGCCGATAGACGCACCGGATCGAGCCGGACGGTCACCTGGCGGGATTCGCCACCGATAAGTGTTGTGGTGGAGATGTTTTTTTCGCGTTTGATGCGGTTTTCAACTTCGGCGGCCACCCGGCGCAGGGTGTAATGATCCTCGTCGGCACTCCAGAAGGTTAACGCCAGAATCGGCACATCATCGATATAACGCGGTTTGATGAGCGGCGGCGTGACCTGCCAGGGGATCCGATCATAATTGGATGTCAGTTTCGATTGCAGTCGGACGATGGATTCCGATTCATCCTCGCCCACATAAAACCGGATGACGGCCATGCTCATGCCGGGGCTGGAAGTCGAATAGACGTATTCCACACCGGGTATCTCCCATAGCAACTTCTCCATGGGCCGGGTCACCCGCTCTTCCACTTCCTTGGCACTGGCGCCGGGCATTTGAACGAAGACATCGATCATCGGAACAATGATCTGGGGCTCCTCTTCCCGGGGGAGGGCGATGACCGCCGCGATCCCTAACAGGATAGAGGCGATGATGATTAAAGGGGTCAGCTTTGAATCGATAAAAAATTGAGCGATTTTTCCCGCCGGACCGGCCTTGCTACCAGTCATGAGGCGACCTCCACCGTGACACCATCGGCCATATCCGGTCCCGGATCGACCACGTATCGATCACCTTCCTTCACCCCGGAAATTACTTCAATCCGTTCGCCCAGGGTTCGGCCGGTTCTAAACAGCCTGAAATGGGCGATGTTCTCTTTATCGATTAAATAAAATCCGGTCAGCTGGCCCCGTTCAATGACTGCCGTATGGGGAATCGCGATAATTCCGGCCTGGCCGACGGGAATCTCCACCCGGGCGAACATGCCCGAACGGATGTTTTTATTCTCCGGTAAAACAACTTTCACATAAAAGGACCGGGTGCGTTGATCGGCGGTGGGTGAAATGGTTTCGACGGTACCGTTTAACGTCAGGCCGGTCAACGAGGGGATTTTCACGGTTAGGGACTGGTCGAGCGTGATGGTTTCAATATGAACTTCGGGCAGGATCAATTTGACCTGGTAGCCATGGCCGCCTTCAATGGTAAGAAACGGCGTGCCCGGGGCCGCGAGATTTCCGACATCGGCCATTTTGGCCGTTATCGTACCGTCGTAAGGGGCCTTTATTTCGACATCCTTTTTGCTGACCCGGGCAGAAGCCACACCGGCTTTGGCCTGATTGATCCGGTGGATGGCCGCTGCAACCATTGCTTTGGCCTGATTCAACCCGTTAACGGCCTTATCGTATCGGGCCTTGACCTCGTCAAACTCCTGCTGGCTGGCTGATTCTTCAGCCAGGAGACGTTTATAACGGTTAAAGGTGGCTTCGGCCAGTTTGGCATCGGCCCTGGCGCCTTCCCGGGCCGCCTTGGCCGCCTGCAAGGCCCGCTGGGCCTCGGCCAGGCCGGCCTCGGCCTGATCAAAACCGGCGGTGACCTGCCGGTCGTCGATGACCACCAGTACATCTCCTTTCTTAACCCGGTCGCCTTCCTTGACGGTAATGGCCCGGATCGTGCCCATCAGTTTGCCGGACAGGGTACTGCTGGTCCGGGCTTCCACCGTACCGACGGCCGTATAGGTAAAAGGTTGATTGGCAATGGCGGCCGTGCCGACAGCGGCGCGAACCGTACCGGGTGATTTTTTTCCGGTGGTGCCCGGTTCGATCTTATCGCCGCAGGCAGTCATCAAAGATAGAATGATCGCTAAACCGATAATACTGATACTCTTTTTTTCCATTTTAACATTTCTTGCGACAATGATTTTCAACACAAAGCCATCCCTCCATTTTCCCAAAATCCATCATTCCAATACGCCACCATTCCACAATTCCATGGGCGCAGCCCTTAAATCCTTAGGAGACAAGTGAGTGAATTATGTTACAATAAATCTGAAATTCGCTGGTCAATCGTACCGGCAGACA
>JAOZUU010000379.1 GCA_029938515.1 Desulfobacterales bacterium
AACCCGGACCGGACCCTGCCGCCCATCCGAATTCAACTGGATAACCGCTATTTTCAAAAAATCAATGATTTTGATGCCCGATTTGCCAATGGAATACCTTCGCTGATAGACTGCGAATCACTGACCGTCGAGGGCGATGTGGCTTTTGAGGCCGATGTGGTCATTAAAGGGCCGGTGACGATTAATAACAACGGTCGTCGTCAGATCACCATTCGTTCCGGTGTTATCGTTGACAACGATTATATCGTGTAAATAATAAAATTACGGATAGTGAAGCTTCACCAAAAAACCGACGAGTTGGTGAATGGAACATTCGATGGATTGATGCGAAGCGATACTTGATGCTGGATGCTGGATAAATATTAAAATCTTGGGTTATGAAGATTCCTATTGACATGACACCTCACCGGGATCCGGACAGACGGTCGCTGCACGCCCTGGGGATTTGCGTGGGCGCTTCCACGGTATCGATCGTCCATTTGGCGCAATCAATCCCCACCGACCTGACCCCGCCGGATCGGCCCCGTATTGTCACGCATGCCCTCTATCCCCACGACGGCAATCCCAAACAGACCCTCCTTAAGGCCCTGGAACCGCTGGATATGACCGCTTTGACCCGGATTGCGGCTACTGGCCGTCGGTTTCGGCAAACCCTTAACCTGTCCACGATACCTGAGCCGGACGCCGTGGAATTGGCGTATGCCCACATCAAGCCGGTGGATACCACCTGTCCGGCAATTGTATCGGCCGGTGGCGAAACCTTCATGGTTTATCTCCTCAACCGGAAAGGCCGGATCACCGGCGTCCAAACGGGAAATAAATGCGCTTCCGGTACCGGCGAGTTTTTCCTCCAACAACTGCGCCGCATGGATGTCTCCCTGGACGAGGCCGCCACCTGGTCGTCCACTCAGGATCCGCATCAGGTGTCGGGCCGCTGCTCCGTCTTTTGTAAATCCGATTGTACTCACGCCACCAATAAAGGCGTGCCCCGGGAAAAAGTAACCGCCGGATTGTGCCGCATGATGGCCAACAAGGTCCTTGAGCTGTTGAAAAAAGTTGAGCGGCGCAACATCATGGTCACCGGTGGTACCGCCCAAAACCAGATGATGATCGCGTACTTAAAACAGGAAATCCCCAGCCTGATCGTTCCCGAAGAGGCACCCTACTTTGAAGCCCTGGGGGCCGCGCTCTGGGCACTGGAAAACGATACCCAGGATTTTCCGAATCGGGACCAGCTCTTTTTGTCCGAACAGGCCACCTTTGACACGCTTCCGCCGCTGACAGATTTTGAATCTCAAGTGGATTTCAAAACGATATCCCGTGCCAAGGTTGAACCGGGAGATCAGTGCATTCTCGGCCTGGATGTCGGCTCGACCACCACCAAGGCGGTATTGTTGCGAATCCGGGATAATGCCATCCTCGCCTCTATTTACCTTCGTACCAATGGTGATCCGGTGGGCGCTTCCCGACGCTGTTACCAGGCCATCCTGCAAGAGATCGAACAAAAAGTCGATCCCTCCGAGATCGACATTTTCGGCCTGGGTGTGTGTGGCTCCGGACGCCAGATCGCCGGCCTGCATGCGCTCACCGATGGCGTGATCAACGAGATCATCGCCCATGCCGCCGCCGCCGTCTATTTCGATCCGAAGGTGGATACCATTTTTGAAATTGGTGGCCAGGACGCCAAATACACGTATATTACCAACGGCGTGGCCTCCGATTATGCCATGAATGAGGCCTGTTCGGCCGGCACCGGTTCATTTCTCGAAGAGTCGGCTTTAGAAACCCTTGGCATTCGGATGGAGGATATCGCCGGCGTGGCGATCAAGGGTAAAAACCCGCCGAACTTTAACGATCAGTGTGCGGCTTTCATCGGTTCGGACATTAAAAACGCCATTCATGAAGGGGTTGCCCATGAAGATATTGTGGCGGGCCTCGTTTACTCGATTTGCATGAACTATTCCAATCGTGTCAAGGGGAACCGACCCATGGGGGAAAAAGTGTTCATGCAGGGCGGCGTTTGCTACAACCGCGCGGTTCCCATGGCCATGGCGTCATTATTGGGAAAACCGATCATTGTACCGCCCGAACCGGGTTTAATGGGCGCCTTCGGTGTGGCATTGGAAGTCAAAAAACGACTGGAAGTCGGCCTGATGACCGAACAGCGATTCGATCTCAAAACATTAACCGAGCGCCGTGTGGATTACGGTAAATCGTTTATCTGCCGGGGTGGAAAGGAAAAATGCGACCGCCGCTGCGAAATCGCCATGATCCGGATGGATGGCCAAAAATACCCATTTGGCGGGGCCTGCAACCGGTATTATAACCTGCGTCGTAATGTCCGTTTTGACATCGGCAATCTTGACCTGGTGCGGGTTCGCCAACAACTGATTTTCGAAAAATACGGTGTTCCGGCCGTGACCGCTTCCGGCGGGCGTCCCACCGTGGGGCTAAACCGCAGCTTTTTAGTCAACACCTACTACCCGCTCTATTCGACTTTTTTTTCCGAACTCGGATTCGACCTGATCATCCCGGACCATCCCGACCAGGAAGGGATCGATCGGCGCAACGCGCCGTTTTGCTATCCGGCGGAACTGGCCCATGGGTTTTTCCACGCTCTGATCACCGGCGATATCACCCCGGACTATCTGTTTTTACCCCATTTTAAAGCGGTACCGGTGCAAAACGGCAATGCCAACGCCCAACTCTGCCCCCTGGTTCAGGGCGAAACTTTTTATCTTAAAACCACTTTCAGTAAAGAGCTTGAAACCCTTTCGGCCAGGGGAACCAGGGTCCTGGCCCCCCTGCTTGATTTGACCGCTGGTCTGGCCGCATCGGAGAAGACCCTGGTGAAAACCGCCCGGGAAATGGGAATTGGCCGGCGTGAGGCACGACGGGCATTCAACAAGGCGTTGATCCAACAGCGCGACTGCCAGGCCGAGATGAAAGTCATCGGGCGCCAGGCCCTGGCCGAGTTGGCCGATGATCCGGAAAAAATCGCGGTGGTAATCTTCGGTCGGCCCTATAATGCGTTCTCAAAAGAAGCGCACATGGGAATCCCTCATAAATTCGCCTCCCGGGGCGTGATGGTGATTCCGCTGGACTTTATCGATTACGAGGAAGAATCCGGCCGACGACATATGTACTGGGGCATGGGACAGGCGATCTTGATGGCCGCTAAAGTCGTCAAACGTCACCGGCAACTTTTCGGTACCTATATTACCAATTTTTCCTGCGGGCCGGATTCGTTTGTCATCGGCTATTTCCGGTCTCAGATGGGTCGCAAACCCTCGCTTACCCTGGAACTGGACAACCATACCGCCGATGCCGGTCTGGAAACCCGCATTGAGGCTTTTCTCGATATCGTCACCGCTTACCGCAAACTTGAAACCCGGGGGGAATTCACCTCTGATCCGCGATCTTTTTCTCCGGCACGAACCATCCTGGAAAAAGCCGAGCCCTATGTCATCACATCCGATGGTGAACACCTGCCGCTGACCGACCCTCGGGTCACTTTGCTGCTACCGTCCATGGGAAAGCTGGCCTCGGAATCGCTGATTCCTGTTTTTAAAGGACTGGGATACAATGCCAAGGTCCATCCGCCTTCGGATGAAGCGGTGCTCAAATTGGGACGGGCGAACACGACCTGTAAGGAATGCCTTCCCTTGATTCTGACCACGGGAACGTTGCTTTCCTACATTCAAAACGAAAAAAAGAAAAACGAGATTCTGGTTTATTTCATGCCCACCGGTTCTGGCCCATGTCGATTCGGTCAATATTATATTTTCATGGAAGACTTGATCACCCGGCTGGAAATACCCGA
>JAOZUU010000380.1 GCA_029938515.1 Desulfobacterales bacterium
GTGTTTTTTCAGGGGCGAGGCTATACATTTGGTATGCCGAGCGTCTGAAAAAACGCTACAACGCCGTAGATGGGACTTTTTACGACGCCATCACACCTAACAAGACAAAAGTTCTCCGGAAGGGGTGGCGGGGGTAAGAATTCGAACGATTTTAGGCCGATAGGCCGCCGACTGGGCCAGACGATTTCCCTTTGATTTCATGAAAAAAAGCGCTCCGACAAAGAAAATAACGGCCCCCACGGGAGATGTCCAGGCCGGATTCAGGCCGGCGACAACACCCGCACCCTGACCCAGTCCGGCACCGGCAATCATGCACAGGATCGGAAATACATAAATCAGGAAAGATGCTTTCAGCAGGGCAGCGGTTTCCACGTTTAACAGGATCCGATCACCCACCCTGGCATTGACCGGGTTCTCCACTTCCACCACGGTCTCCTGATTGTCCTGAGGCTGGCACGAATGCCTTGCGGAGCAATGTTTGCAACCGCTGCTTCGATTCGTTTTGACCCATGCGGTCGTGGATGTTACCGCCGTAACGATTCCTTCTTCGGTGGCCATTTGGTGCTCCTCAAACCCCAACCCGGATAAACCGGAAAAAAATAGCCACAAAGGCACCAAGTCACAAACAATAAATGTTTATTATGCTGAAACTTCGTGTCTTTGTGTCTTGGTGACAAAAATATTTTTTTAGATAAATCCTTCGCAAGGATGATGTAATTTTGACAGATAGGTACTAATCCGCCGGTGAGGATGCAACCACTGCTTCTTCGGTTTCGGGTTCCGGCGCAGATACAGCGGTATCGGTATGTTGATAACAGATGAGCCCGCATTGCAGACACCGGCACGCCTCTTCCTTGGCGATGGTTTCGATAAAACCCGTCTCCAGTTCCGCACAATCCGGTTCATTGCAAAGGGGCATAATCCGTCTGGGATCCGTCCGTACTTCCTGAACGGTATCCACATTCTGGATCACGGATACAGGGGTAAGCACATTATCCGGCAGGGTCAAGGGGAGACCATACATCGATTGATGAATCGCGGCGGCGGCCCGGCGCCCGGCGCCGATGGCCCGAATGGCACCGGAAAAGTCGCTTAATACATCCCCTTGCGCCAACAGGCCCACCTGATCGTACTGGGTGGGATCCTTGTAGGGTTCAAATGCTTCCCATTGTAAAACGGTATTCGGTGCCGTGCCGGTCTGTTCCGATTTAATTTCAGTATCTTCCGAACCACTTTCGGTCTCTTCGGATTCCGGTTCGGGTTGGATCCGGGTAAAAACCAGCTGGGGAAACCGACCGGCGGCGATGATTAAAGAATCGGCCGGCATCACTTCTTTCTGCAGCCCCTGGTCATCGGTGTACTCAAGATGAGTCAATCGGTTCTGTTCGCCAAACAGACGGGTAATACCGGCATTGAATAAAACCTCAACCCCGTCTTTTTTTAAGGTCTCGATCTGTTCCGTGGCCAGCAACGCGGCATCTTCTTTTTCCCGAAACATCACGGTGGTCTTTCCAACCCCCAGCTGTCTACTTTTCTCCGCTGCTTCGATAACCGATATTCCCCCACCGGCAATGACGACATGGGATCCTAAATGAATCCCGGAAGCGGCATCATCACCGAATCGGAGCAGGTCAATCATGAGCCACATTCCCGGTACCGGGCTTTCCACGGTCGCGCCGGATCCCCGGGCCAGTCGGCTGTCCCACCCGCCGGTGGCCAGAAATACGGCTTCAACATCCGCTTCGAGGAGAGAATCGACGGAGAAATCACTGCCCAGGGCCTTTCCCGTTTCGGCCCGGACGCCCATCTCGAGAACGCCTTCAATGTCCCAGTCGAGAATATCCATGGAAAGCCGGTTGACAGCGATGGCGCTTCGAAGCAGCCCGCCCAGCTTGTCCGTGGCTTCGTAGACGGTGGTCTCATGCCCGAGCCGGGCGGTGAAAAAGGCCGTGGACAATCCTTCCACGCCACCGCCGATCACAGCCACTCGGCGACCCGTGTCCGGCGCCTTGTAAGGAAGAATCCGTTCACCCTTCATTCTCTCATAGTCCGCCACAAACCGCTTGAGAAAATTGATGGCCACGGGTTCATCCGTTAATTGACGGCGGCAATCATCTTCGCAGGGACGGGGGCAGATTCGGCCGATCACCGCTGGAAAGGGATTACGTTCCTTGATCACCTGGACCGACCGGTGATAGTCACCCAGGGCGATTTGGTGAATATATTCACAGATATCGATACCTGCCGGACAGGCCCGCTGGCAGGGGGTAGTGCAATCTTCGTCCGTGTACTCCCGCATAATCCGCCGGGTGATCGATGACAGGTTAATGATGTGCTTGGGGCAGACCCTTTCACAAGCTCCGCATCCCGTACATCGCTCTTCATTCACGACGGGCAATCCCTCCGGCCCCATTCTTAAGGCGCCGAACTGACACACCTTTACGCAGCTGCCGAGTCCCAGACAACCGATAGAGCAGACCTTCATTCCGCCGCTTAAAAGGGCCGCGGCCCGGCAATCACTCAGTCCGTCGTAAATATATTTAATATCGGCATCTTCCACGCCGTAGGTACATCCCGGTCTGGCGATATCAGGTTCCTTGGCCTCGACGCTCATCCCCATAATGGCGGCAATGGCTTCGGCTACATCCGCACCAGCAGCCACACAGGAATTGGGCTCGGATTTACCGGCCACAATGGCTTCCGCATTGGATCCGCACCCTGGATATCCGCATCCGCCGCAATTGGCCCCAGGCAGGGCATCATCCACGGCTAAAATTTTAGGATCAACGTAAACATAAAAAACCTTGGACGCCACCGCCAGACCGATACCAACCACGATTCCCATGATTCCCATAATACTGATGGCTACAACCATGTTTTGCACTCCTGTTTTTCGCTACGTCTCGAAGGGTAGAACCACACCCGCCCAAAATTCATACCTTAAACGGAGGACAATAGCAAGCAACGAAATGCCTTTTTTCAGGGTGTTTCCATTTTCAACGATGACACTTTAAACCGCCAAAGCGTCCCTTTTCAATGATGCCTTTCATTATGGCAAGGCCTGGGAAAAGTGAAAAACCATCAAATTTCACGTTTTTCGAAATTTATGCCATTGGTAAAATATAGAACAAAACGGCAAAAAAGTGGCAGATGCTGCCGCCCAGCACGAATAAGTGCCAGATGGCGTGATTAAAAGGCAGCTTCTCCCAAGCGTAAAAGATAACGCCGAGGGTGTAAACCAGCCCACCAGCGATGAGCAGCGCGATGCCGCCGGGCGGCACGTGCACCCGCATTTCTTTGAAGGCGATAACGACGAGCCATCCCATTAACACGAAAGCGGCCGTTGCCAGCACTTCGTAACGACCGATAAAAATTACCTTGAAAGCCACACCCAAAACCGCCAGCCCCCACACAACACCAAACAACGACCAGCCCCACGCACCACGCATACTCACCAGCAAAACGGGTGTATAAGACCCGGCAATAAGCAGATAAATGGAAGCATGATCAAATACTCTGAACACGCGCTTGACGCGCGGGTTTTGAAAACTATGGTACAGGGTTGAAGCCAGGTACAAAATCACCAACGTGCTGCCGTACACGCTAAAACTCACCACGCGCCAGACATCACCATCAATAGCCGACAACGCAACCAATAAAACCAGCCCGGCCACGCTCAGAGCCGCGCCGATGCCGTGCGTCACGCTGTTGGCAATTTCTTCGCCCAGAGAATATTCAGGTTCTGTTTGAGGGGATTTTTCTTGGGCCATCATTCAAGCTAAAAAGATAAAATTTTTCTAATTATAGTGGCAACGGCAAAA
>JAOZUU010000381.1:0-3539 GCA_029938515.1 Desulfobacterales bacterium
GGACAGGAGCTGAATGCTGACGCATTGAACTGCGGGTTTATTTACCTGCACGACCTGTGCAGGTAAAAACTGCAATCGCTTCGCGATAAAAAGTCTGCGGTTGTCTGCGTCTGTCTGCGGTTAACCCCCATTTAAAAAATTCTATTTAACCGCAGAC
The DNA here is from genome assembly GCA_029938515.1 of Desulfobacterales bacterium. Classification (GTDB taxonomy): domain Bacteria; phylum Desulfobacterota; class Desulfobacteria; order Desulfobacterales; family QNYZ01; genus QNYZ01. The sequence goes on from JAOZUU010000381.1 coordinate 158, forward strand.
GCACGCGGACAGGCGCGGACAGGAAACGGTTATCGCTTCGCGATAAAAAGTCTGCGTTGGTCTGCGGTTAATTTAATATTATTCGGGCAAGCTCGTCGACAATTCCATTGTGCGGCGAGGATCATTATTCTATATAGTCGGCGATAATCCCTCGAAAATTGTTAAGATCCTTAATGACAGTGCTTTTTTGGTTGAGAATTTTCCGCAACAGGACACTGACGCGCTCGTCATCCAGTCCAAAGCTGTATGCATGTCGAAAGACATGCCGGAAACCTCTAAGTTCGTTCAGGTATCTGTAACCCTCCTCGGACAGCAAGGCAGGTCTCACACCTTCAATCTGTAGCAGCATCCTCTTCAGCAGCCGAACATGAAACTCTCCGTTTGTACTCAAACTGTTTTCCCAGAAACCGGCAACCATTTTGAACAAATCTTCAAAGGCACAATAGAGATTGTGCATCCAGTATCCGGCACTTTCAACCGTCTCTACGGCAACGGTTTGCTTCTCTATTATTGAAATCTTCGCTTCCAGCTTGGTATACATACCGTTTATCTGCCGAACCTGGTAATCAAACTCCGCCAGAAATACTAGGATTTTGTCCTGTGGTTCCACTTTAGCCCCTTCTCTTTTATCGATCCGGCGAAACGGCATTCCTCCAGGAGGACCACATCGACCCGCTTTTCTATTAATTCAGAAATATCACCGGTAAAGGCGTAATGCTCAAGACTGTTTAACCCCGATACGGCAATGTCGATATCCGAGTTGCGTCTGAACTTTCCTTTTTGGGCTACCGACCCGAAAATATAGGTTTCGTCCCAGTGATATTTCTTTTTAAGCTTGCGTAACGCCCGGTGAATTTGCGCCATCACCGCCATCCTGATTTCTTCCTGACCCGCCTGCTGCTTTAAAATGTTTTTATGCCAGCGAGGAGGAAGCGCTGCGCTTTTTTCTGGTTTTTGAGATATTGTTGTTTTGCTGTCCATTACTTATTATGAATGCCTAATAAATTCAGCAATGTCAAACCACTTGTACTGATGATTAACCACCCCAGTGAAACAACAGCCCCCTGGTTTCACGGGGCAGGCAGACACAGACCATTATTTTCTTTTAGACCCCGGTGAAATGATTTTCAATTTCACCGGGGTCTAATGTATTTTTCCTGAATTTATTTGAAAACCGTGGCTACCTAATCAAAAGACAGGATCATTTTTCGAGGTAACGACTTTATGAAATGCCTGTCATTGGAAACAAAAAGATCGACACCATTAACGATGCCCGAGGCGATAATCAGGCTGTCCACTGTCCGAAGCCCACTCCAATCAATCCGCTTATCATTTCCAACTATCTCCAGGACATTCATGGTGATCTCCTGGCAGTGACAATTCGGAAAATTGACGAGATAATCCTTCACCTCCATTGCCATGGAGTTATCACTTCTTTTTGACGGTCCTTGCATCACCTCGCCTATGGATAAAATCGAGATGACGGCCTCAACATCACCGGCTTCGACTGTTTCAAACAATCCTTCGGCTAAAGGCGCATAGGGCTGAATTGAATCGGTCAGATAAATGATGATATTGCTGTCTATTAATATCTTGTGACCTGCAACAGCACTGTTTAGGATCGATTGAGATATCATCCTGAATCCGTGATTAAAATTTAACGATCCGCCCGCTCCGTATTGATGTATGTCTCCACATCTTCCCGTGTCCTGGCAATCGTCCGCTGTGTCAGTCCAGCCAATTTTTCTGTAAATGAATTCACTGTTTTTAAAATAAGCCTGTCTTTGTCAAGGCTGAGGAGCATCTTCGCACCGGGCTTAATCTCCAGTTCCCTGCGAAGGACCGCCGGCAATACAATATACCCCCGGCTTGACACTGTCACCGTTACCGTTTCCATGCCGCCGACCTCCGTTTTATGTGCATATATCTCATAATACAGCGTATAGGATTTTTGTCAACATTTTTACGGGATGCATCCATTCAATTAGCAATCGATGCGGCATCGGTCTGCGGTTAATTCGTATTTAAAAAAATCTATTTAACCGCAGACCAGTCTTCGCTTAAAGCTTCACCCGGCAGGCACACGCGAACCAGTCTTCGCTTAAAGCTTCCGACTTCGCTCTTGGAGCTACGACGGGACAAGTCGCCCCGGCAGGCACACGCAGACCAGCCTTCGCATAAGGCTATGGCATGGCAGACTGACGCGGACAGGAGCTGAATGCTGACGCATTGAACTGCGGGTTTATTTACCTGCACGACCAGGCTTCGCAAGAGGCTTCGACCCGGCAGGCCTGTGCAGATAATAATTATAATCGCTTCGCGATAAAAAGTCTGCGGTTGTCTGCGTCGGTCTGCGGTTAATAATTTGCTTTTTTTTTATTTTTTATCCGGGTGGTGGAACATTGCGATACATTTTTGTTTGTCGATTTTACCGTTTGGGCTTTTGGGCAATAGCCGGGTCAATTTGATTTCACTGGGCAGTTTGTACTTTGGTAATTTTGAGGCGCAGGTTTTAAGCAGCTTTTCGGGTGTACAGTCTCCGTTTTGGGGGACTACCACGGCAACCAGTTTGTTGCCGAGCAAAGGATCGGGAATACCGAGGACAGCGGCTTCAATGGTCATGTTGGTTGCGATCAGGACATCTTCGATTTCCCGGGGATTCAGGCGATGGCCGCTTACTTTAATGAGGCTGTCCTTGCGGCTCTCGACATAGAAAAAGCCCCTTTTATCCATATACCCTAAATCACCGGTGTGGTATCCGTTGCGGTCAAGAACCCTGGCTGTCCCTTCCGGGTCCTTCCAGTATCCCTGGGTGATGTTTTCACCGAGGGCAATAATTTCTCCCCTTTCCCCTGCCGGCAGTTCATTGCCCTTTTTATCCATGACGCGCAGCGTTACTCCGGGTATGGGCTTGCCGATGGACCCCATTTTGCTTCCAAAATGTTCAGAGGGCAGATAGCTCAGTCGGGCGGAGGCTTCCGTGGCGCCGTACATGATATAGATTTTTGTATGAGCGGGCAGGGCCTGGCGCAGGGCCTTTTTGGTTGAATCCGCCATATGTCCGCCGGCCTGGGAACAGTATCGCAGTGAGCTGAATTGATCTCGTTTCCGGGCCAGGGGCGAACGGTGGAGAAGGTAGGCATAGGTGGACGGCACTCCGGAAAACCCCGTGACCTTTTCTTTGATCATTTCGTTGATCACGTCTGCCGGAAAAGCGAATCTGTTGTTGATGACCACCGTGCCGCCAACCGAAAAATGGGTGTTGAGGAGAGATTTTCCCATGACATAAAAAAACGGCAGGACGACCATTTGAATGTCATTTTCAGTTAATTCCAGGTATCGGCAAATGGAATGGGCATTGGCAATGATGTTTTTATGGGAC
>JAOZUU010000381.1:3549-3820 GCA_029938515.1 Desulfobacterales bacterium
AGATGCTTGATGAAATAGTGTCGTCAAACCCGGTAATGTCGAGTCCTTTTGAATTTAGAGCCGACGAAAAATTTTGAATTATTAGTTTTGAATTTTTGATTAAGGTGATGTCTGAGGCGTTCAGGAGGCGTTCGAATTTTTTTGAGGTGATGATGGTTTTGGGTTCGAGTTCGGACAATAAAGGGTTTAAGGTATCTGGTTTGTGGGCCGTACTTAAAGGAACAGCGATGGCGCCTGATTTTAAGATAGCGAAGTAGCTGATGACATATTA
>JAOZUU010000382.1 GCA_029938515.1 Desulfobacterales bacterium
TTTTTGACGAACAAGGATCACCGTAGCGGCCGGTACCGGTGTGGGTGGCGATTGGTTCGGATTTTTCATATGAATGTCAATCTGAATTGAGCAGTTTTTTTGCGAAGCCATGTGCCAAGATTTTGAGATGATAAGGCTTTCAAAAAGTGCAGGCATACCAACTTGGGTATGCCGAATGCTTTTGAAAGCCTTATCGCCCGATAGATGAGCGCAGAGCGAGCTAAAAAACGTTCATTGCAAATCTAAATAACATATCTGAACGGTTTGCTCAAGTCGGGGTATTTTATATAGTGTATAATTGGAATGAGAAAAACACAAATGGTGAATAGGGCCAGGTGGTGATTTTTAAAGGGCTTCCCGCAATGCCGTTATTTATCTCCGGTGCAAACCTCTTTTTTAAATATTCGTATATTTTATTTGTTTAAGTTAGTTCCGGCAGAAAAAGATGCACGCACACCAGAGAAGCCGTTTAAAAATCAAAATAGTCTATATGAAAGAACAGATTTTACTAAATGTTTCCTTTACACTATTAAGTATACAATAATTATGCCAAGCTTGTGTAGTTTTAGAAAAGACTATAATATATAATGGTTACATAATTTCGAAAGGGGCTGGGTTGGTTTTTCTGACAAAAAATGTCAATCAATGTGACAATTTTTTTCCAAGTGCCTTACAAAATCGCAGGTTCAAAACCTGACACATTGTCATCAAGATCGGGATAATGAATTCGTTTCATGGCGGCCGCGTTGATCATTTTTTCCCATTTCATGAAAGCATCGACATTCTTTAACGTATGGTCGGCGTTTTTGGGGTTCCCTTTTTCAGCGATCTCGCGAATACCTTTCAGAGCGTTTTCATCCGACGGAAAGTATAAAGAGATAACACCATGGTCGCCCGTGCTTTCCCGAAACAGCTTATCGGCAGATCTTTCAACAGCACAGTCTTCGATAAATTTTTCAAGGCTGAAAAAATTCAGGCTGCCAAGGGCACCCATGGCATGCCGGACGATATGCACACCGTATTTACGCAAGATATCCCGACTGTTTCCCGACTCATCGATGGCTTCCCGGGTGACCTCGGTGATACTGGTGCTGCCGCCTGATTGCGCCGAAGGGAAACCGGTGACCCAGAGATTGACCCGGGCCATGGCCGCGTTTAAGAGCGGTTGTGAAGGCGAGCTGTAAGACAAGTCGCCGTCGGGTCCCACCACATCCGGAATACCACCGTGGATACAGGAAATCCCGGGCGTGATGGTTTGGGCCAATATCATCATAAACAGCACCTGGGCATGAATCTGGGTCAGCAGCGCTTCCGGGCTCTGAGGTCCGGAAACACCGGCAATGGTTAAATCGAGCAGCAGAAGATTATTTCCGGCGCGAACACTGCGGAGGAAAGGATCGACCATGGTCTTCATAACTCCCAGGGAGGTCACCAGGCTGGTTCCGTCGATCCAGTGATCCTTGCCTTTTAAAAAGGCTGCTTCGCCATCGGACATATTGCGGGTGGCGGTCATTTTCAGCCCCGTAAATCCCTTTTCCATTAATTGGGCCACCTCGTAGTCTGAGACATATTTGTCCGTGGCGACCGGCAGGCTGAAAATTTTGACGACATCCTCGTTTTTACCGGCCGCGTGGACAATCTCCTCGAATTCTTTCCGGCTGGCCGGGCGCAGATCATCATTTCCGGGTTGTTTTAAAAAAGGAGGGGTGGCGCCGGTGCCGAAAGCGTTCAAGCCGGGATCACCATCCATTTTTCCGGGAATTTGATCCATACAACGGTCGATATAATCAGCCTTGATGGGGATAAACAGGGCGGTATAATTATTGAAGTCCACTGCGTTGGCTTCGATGAGAATATCCATCAAGGGCTGATTCTCGGCGATATCGACGCCGATTTCGGTTAAAACGCGTTTGCCGTTTTGATGGATGCGTTCATATAGTCGTTTTTCTTCAATCAGATCATCCATCTCTGCCAGCCGTCTTCGGGCTCGATTAAAAACGGAAGATTCATTGAAATGAGTGGCGATCTCCTGGTAAATTTTTTCGGCGGAGTCAAAATCGAATCGCTTTTCACGTGCAAGTGCTTTTTTAAATAATGTGCGAGCGTTTACGTTCATTGATGATCTGCTTTCTAGTAATTCTCAAGCGACGGCTTCGTCTACAATCTCGACGATATCCTTGACTTTCACCGCTGCTTTCGTTTCCAGGATACCGTCCCTAAGCATGGTGGTGCAAAATGGGCAGGCCACGGCTACGGTTCCGGCCCCCGTTTTAACGACTTCCTCGGATCGTTCGATGTTGATCCTTTTGCCGAGAGTTTCCTCCATGAACATGCGCGCCCCTCCCGCTCCGCAGCAGAACCCTTTGGCTCCGGAGCGCGCCATCTCGACCAACCGGCTGCCGGCATTCATGGAGACGAGTAAATCCCTGGGGGCCTGGTAGATGTTGTTCCAGCGCCCCAGGTAACATGAATCATGGAAGGTCAATTCTCCGAAGGTCTTACCTGACGGAATCAGCCGCCCTTGCTTGTGCAAGTCGAACAGATACTCGGTATGGTGCACGACTTCAAAGCGGGCGCCAAACCGGGGGTACTCGTTTTTAATGATATTGAAGCAGTGGGGACAACCGGTCAATATTTTTCTGGGTTTATATTGATTCAATACGTCCACATTCTGCTGGATCAGCATCTGGGCGATGTATTCGTTTCCCGCTCGTCGGGCCATATCACCGTTACAAGCCTCCTCGGGGCCTAAAATGGCAAAATCGATGCCGGCTTTTTTTAGTACCCGGGCCATGGCCTGGGCGATCTTTTTGCCCCGATCGTCGAAGGATCCGGCACAACCGACGAAATAAAGCAGCTCGGCGTCAGGGTTGTCCATCATCAAGGGGACATCCATTCCCTGGCACCAGTCGGCGCGGGTATCGTTGGTAAACCCCCAGGGATTCAACTGGTTTTCAAGATTGGTAAAGGTTTCCTGCATCTCGGGTGGAAAATCGGCTTCCATGAGGATGCGGTGTTTGCGGGTTTCGAAAATCAAATCGAGGTGTTCGATATTGACCGGGCAGATGTCCTCGCAGGCCCGGCATGTGGTGCACGCCCAGAGGACATCGCCGGTGATAGGTGAACCCTCCCTGATAATGGGCGGAATATTTTTGTGGTTTCCGGATAAAACCGCCTCACCATGGTCAAGCAGATCGACTTTGTAATCGTGGACAAGATTTTTAGGGGAAAGGGGTTTGCCCGTATTGGATGCCGGACACTGTTCCTCGCAACGGCCGCATTCGGTGCAGGCGTAGAGATTGAGCACGTCTTTCCAACTCAATTCGCTGATTTTTCCCAATCCGAACGTTTCGGCCGCTTCGTCCATGATATCGGTTTTGGTAATGACTTTGGGCTGATCTATTCGCTTTAAGAACACATTGGGTGCCGCCGCCAGAAGATGCAGATGTTTGGAACCGGGTATATAACATAGAAACCCTAAAATCGTGAGCATATGAATCCAGTAACTGATCTCATATCCCGTGACGATTTCACCGGTATTTAAGCTATCCAGCCCAAAAAGCGGGATCAGTCGGCTGGAAACCGGCAGACAGGCGCGGTAATTAAAACCATCCGAGGTCGGGGGAAGCAGAATTTGAAACGCATTGACAAAGTGAAAGGAAACAACAATCAAACAGGTGAAGAGAATAATCAGATTGGCATCCATGCCCATGGTCAGGTACCGGGGACGCACCAGAAGACGCCGGTAAATGGCGTAGCCGAAGCCGATAAAAACGAGAAAGGCAAGGATGTC
>JAOZUU010000383.1 GCA_029938515.1 Desulfobacterales bacterium
ACGCCGGCCAGGAAGGTGGCAATTTCCCACCGGGAGGCAGGCTCGAATCATCATTACAATCTTGTGATTCGATGCTTTTTCGAACAAAATCCCTTACATAATGGGGAAAATCGCCGGTTTTGAGATAATATTTAAAATTATCTTCTATTTTACTTTCGGATTGATTCCAAGACTTCCCGGCAATGTGAAATATTTCATACGCGCTCATGCCGCGCTTTACCGTCAAATTGATCAGGCAATCTTCATCGCCCAATGTCCGGTTTTTGGCTAACCGTCTCTTCAAGTACAGACTGAGTATAATATAACATAACCCAATGATAATTAAAAGAATCGTTTTTTCCATAGCGGTTATATGCCTCCACGGAATGTGTTGAGTCTCGTTAAAACAGATTGAGATAGGATGGGGTCGGTATCTGTCTTTAATATAATAATGTTTGCTGAGATTTCACCTCCCCGGACAATTTATACATGTTTTTTTCGTGGGAACATAACCGCCTGCGGATAGAAACATGCATACGGGTACACATTGCCTCTACAAGAATATTATGAAATAAAGCATACATGTTAATCCATAACGAGAACGAATTGAATGAGATCCGTAAATATTTAATCTAAAACCAGGAAAAATGGGAATTCGATCGGGAAAACCCGAATTTCGTGGGGCCGCATGCCTGAACTACCTGAAGTCCAAACCGTCGTAAACGATCTGATCGCCTCCGGTCTGATCGGTTGTAAAATGACACGCGTCGAGGTGCGCTATCCGCGCATCATTGCCGAACCGGCACCGGCCCAATTTCGTCGCCGGGTAACCGGAAAAACCATCACCGCTATCGACCGCCGGGGAAAGTATATCATTATCGATTTATCCGGACCGATCCATCTGCTGGTTCATCTGCGCATGACCGGTCACCTCTACCTGGCAGAAACAACATCGCAACGGACGGCCCATGATCATGTAATCCTGCACCTGGACGATGGCCGGAAACTGAGATATCATGATCCACGCAAGTTCGGCCGATTCTTTCTGGTGGATCGATCGGAAACGATACTGGCCAAGCTGGGACCTGAGCCGCTATCAAAGCACTTCACCGCTAAAGCACTCACCCTGATGCTGTCTAAACGCAAACGGATGCTGAAACCGCTGCTGCTCGACCAGACGTTTATCGCCGGGCTTGGAAATATTTATACGGATGAAGCCCTCTGGAAAGCAAACCTGCACCCCTGCCGGAATTCAGCCACTCTCAATGGACCGGAGATCAAACAACTCCATCGCGCCATTCGCTATGTCCTGCGCTGGGGAATAAAAAACAACGGAACCAGCTTGGGCGGCGGTGAAACGGGATTCAACTCCATCACCGGGCGCAGGGGAAGAAATCGCGATAACTTAAAAGTATTTCGCCAGGTCGATTTGCCCTGTCCACGGTGCCAAACACCAATCCACCGCTTAGCCGTGGGGCAAAGAAGCACGTTTGTCTGCGAAAAATGTCAGCCACTTCCATAAGACAATGATATCCGGTTCATCATCATTGAGCTTTAAAAGGGAAGTTCCAGTTGGGGGCAATCCAGAGCGACGAATTCAGGATCTTTATGGACCAAAGCAGCTCCTTCCTCAAGAGCGGCTGCCCCGATCCAGGCATCGGCTAAAGACAATCGGTGGGTTGCTTTGATCCGGGCCGCCTTTTCGAGCAATGGACGGCTTTCGTGAATAACCACAAGGGGAAGTGACCGACATTGCTCATACGCTAAACGGCCGGCCGGCTCGTTTTCGTCTTTCCAGACACGATACAGAATCTCCATAAGAGAGATAAAACAGATAAAACAGCGACATTTTTCAAGTTGCGCCTGATAGAGCAGATCGGCAATTATGTCCGCGCCGGGTTCATCATCTCTTAAGGTCAGCAACGCGGAAGTATCCAGGAGATAGCGTTTCATTCCAACTCTCGATCTCTCGTTCTTTCTTCAAGAAGTCGCTTGACAGATCCCCCCACGCCCTGACCTCGAAACGCCTCAATTGGATTTTTTCGTACCGGCACGACCCGTATGGTGCTGTTTTCAACGACCCATTCAATACGATCGGCAGGTGTCAGATGAAAACGCCGCCTGATTTCCACGGGAATGACCGTTTGCCCTCTTGCCGTAATGGTGCTTCTCATGATTACCTCACTAACGAATTATGTTTTTAAATTAAAAGTAATTCAAGCCTGGGGCATTGTCAAGCAATAACCAGCATCGTTTTGAAATGGTACCATTTTTAGATACAAATCCTTTACTGGGGGATGCCCCTCTGATATGTCTTTTGTGATGAAATCGTAAAAGTTCAAATTTGTCATGCCGGACCTGATCCGGCATCCAGAACATATTGAAATCAATAGATTCCGGGTGCAGTTTATCCCGGACTATGAGCGGGGCCGGAATGACGTTTTAAAGGGATTCCAGTTTTTTTTACGAAACCATCATTTGTGTCTTTTTAACATTTTGTCATCGCCTGATTATGCCTTTTTCCACGCCAAAATCAGGTGATACCGAGGAACCCCATGCCACTGACCTTCAACTCCCTGAGCCATGGAAAAGTAGCTTTCGGATTTTTTAACATCGAATCGGATATGCTGCTGTTGGAGCACTACTTCTTCTTTTCGACGGTGTTTTGTGAGCACATGTCCCGAATCGCCCGGCAACCTGAAGACGAGCCCATCCCCACATCATATCCGGGATACACGATCGATAATCCCGAAGATATCGGTGACTTGATGGGAGCCATTCACGGCATCCGTTTCACGGGATTCATCGGCGATCTTTACCGCCAATTTCCGTTCCCGGAGGATCCTACGGATTTTAAACAAAACCCAAAAGGTACCCGTTCTCATGATTTAGTAAAGACACTGATCACCCCTTACGCTCGGCCCACAGAAATTTCATTTATCCAGGATCACACCAGTTCTGAAATTGCCCTTGGCGAATACCGGTTTGGCCGAACTTCTTTCCATCAGCTAGTCGAATATGTCTGGAAAGGCGGGTATCCCCGCTGGAAAGATGGTATCCGGCCCGCTCACGTCATCAATATGAAGAATCTTATATCCCGAAGCCGGAATAAATTGTTTGAAGGCATCCTTCTTAAGACATAATCCTGAATCCGTGACGGGAATTGTTATCGCTACTTGGGATTAAAGACTTCGGCCTTGTTGGTGGCATAGTATATAATGGGATCTCCCAGGTCATCCACCACATGAACGTTGACCATCTCGCCTTCGGCAATATCGTCACCCTCGGTTTGGGTGGAGGCGGTCAACTTCCACGCATGCCGCCAGGTCGTTACGTCCGAATCCAAGGGACTGTCATCGAGTCCCGGGCAATAGTCCGTAACCAGTTCCGAATCGACCTTTTGCTGGAAGCAGACGCGATACCCCTTGGCCTTCCGTATCCAATTTTTATCAACAAGCTTGAGTGATGGACCCACTTTCATTTAACGCCTCCTGTTCATATGGAACAACATGATACCTGTGCTATTTGTCCAAATCACGCCAGGTTTGTGTATTATTTATGCCATAGCCAGATTGAATATTTAAGAAATTCTATCGATTTTAATAGAAAGACAGAGCGAAGCAGTCTTCGCCTTACGGCTACGCCGCTCAAGAGCGATACCACAAATCGTCAATCGCCAATCGTCAATCTTCAATTTGGCTCCCCGATAAATCGGGATTTCCACTTTGTTCCAACCGGCTTTGCCGGGTTAAGTTAAACCTTCCTCCTTCTCAAAATCGGGAAGGGGATTTTGATGAAAGAGATGAA
>JAOZUU010000384.1 GCA_029938515.1 Desulfobacterales bacterium
ATTCAAACCGTCCCGGGGGATGTTTTTCTAACCAAAAGCCTTTCCGAGGATTTAAAACGGATATACGCAATGGGTTTTTTTGAAGATGTCCGTATTGAATCCGAAGAGGGCCCCGAAGGGAAAACGATCATCTTCAAAGTCAAGGAAAAACCCATTATTCAGAAGATTAACTTTAAGGGCAACCGGGTTTTTGAAGACGAGGACCTGATGACCACGCTGGATATCCAGACCGGATCGATCCTGAATGTTTTCAGCATCCAGAGAAATATTAAACGGCTTGAAGATCAGTACAAGGAGAAGAACTATCAAAACGTTAAGATAGAATACCAGGTAGAAGCGGTGGAAAAAAACCAGAGTGACCTGACATTTTCCATCACGGAGGGAGACAAGGTAAGGATCAAAGAAATCGTATTTGAAGGCAACGAAGCGTATTCGGATGAAGACCTGAAAGATGAGTTGAAAACCTCGGAAAAAGGGTTTTTTTCATTGATCACTTCTTCGGGAGATTTGAACAAGGAAGATCTTGAGCAGGATGTCGCCAAGCTGACCGCTTTTTACCAGAACAATGGCTTTGTCCAGGCCCGGATCGGCGAACCGGAGGTTACTTTTAAAGACAACTGGATTTACATCAAAGTCAAAGTACATGAAGGCCCCCGTTTCGAAATCGGGAAAGTCACCTTGGAAGGCGACTTGATTTGGCCCGAAGATCAATTGATGATGAGGGTGATGATTACCGAGGAGGCGTATTTTAATCGCGAGATTTTGCGAAATGATGTCGTAAGCCTCACCGATATTTATGCGGATGAGGGCTATGCCTATGCGGATATTATCCCCAAGCTTGATCAGGATATGGAAAACCAGGTTGTCCATATCAACATTAAAATAAACAAGGGTTCCCCGGTCTATTTTGAAAAGATTATCATCGCTGGAAATACCCGTACCCGGGATAAAGTGATTCGCCGGGAGCTTGAAATATATGAAGGGGAACTGTTCTCCGGAAAACGATTAAAACGGAGTGTCCGCAACTTTCACCGGCTGGGTTATTTTGAGGATGTACAGGTCAATACCCGTAAAGGCAGCGGCGACGATCAAATGATCCTAGATATCGATGTCAAGGAAAAATCAACGGGGACGTTCAGCCTCGGGGGCGGATACAGTAGTGTTGAAAAATTTTTTGGTACCGGATCCATCACGGAGCGTAATCTCCTTGGATACGGGCTGACCCTTAATCTCAATGCCCAAATCGGCAGCGTGACCCAGCGGTTCTCCCTGGATCTGATCGACCCCTGGCTGTTTGATATGCCATTGATGGGGGCCGCAGGGGTATATAAATGGAATTATGAATATGACTATTATGAAAAAGAGAGCACGGGCGCCAATATTCGCGTGGGATATCCGGTATATATCGATACCCGCCTGTCTTTTAAATACTACTATGATATCGCGGATGTTTATAATATCGACGAAGATGCCGCCGAATCGATCAAGGAACTTGAAGGTGTAAACGTAACCAGCGCCGTGCGCGGTACGTTGCGTTACGATTCGAGAAACCAGTTTTTTTATGCCACCCGGGGGCAGGATCACGAGTTGAGTGTGGAATATGCCGGACTTGGCGGAGACATCAATTTTATTAAATATACCGGTCAACTGAGCGTCTATTTCCCTTTAGTGAAGGGATTGGTCGGGTTTTTAAATACCGAAGGCGGTTATGTGACCAACCATGGCAATGGCCTGCTTCCGGATTACGAGAAATTTTATCTGGGAGGGATTCATTCCCTGCGCGGGTTTGACATATGGGAGGTGAGCGCCAAGGATGAAAACGGTGATGATATCGGCGGGAATAGTTTTGTCCAGCTAAATGCCGAAATCCACATCCCGCTTTTAATAAAGCAAGGGGTGCTGGGGGTCTTTTTTTACGATACGGGGAACGTTTACGGTGAAGGAGAAAGTATCGACCTGGGCAACCTGCGCCAGACCGCCGGCTTTGGCATTCGGTGGAATTCCCCCATGGGACCCATTCGGCTGGAACGGGGTTATATTCTTGATCCCGAGGATGACGAAGATGGCAACGGTCGGTGGGAATTCGCCATGGAAGCGGCGTTTTGATTTGTTGTAATTTTTTTCGGGATGAAGCAAGTAATAGAAAGTATACCTAAACGATAATTACAATATCTTGTTAATATCGAACAGCAAAGGGGAATGTGTAATGCGAATGATGATTAAATCAACCCTGGTAGCCGTTACTTTAGTCGCTCTTTTTACCATGGAATCGTTTGGCGCTGAAATGAACAAGATCGGCCTCGTCGATTTTCAAAAGATTCTGCGAACCTCCCATGCCGGCAAGGCCGCCCAGACGGAGATCAATGCCGAAGGGAAGAAGATGGAGTCGGAATTGAAACGGAAGGGAGAAGAGATCCAAGGTCTGGAAAAGACATTGGAACGGGAACAGATGGTGTTGAGCAAGGAGGCCCGGGAGGAAAGGCAACGGGACGTACGAATCAAAATCAATGATTTTAAAAATCTCCAGGCCAAGTACCGGGCAGACCTTAAAAAACTTGAAGCCCGGGTGATCAAGCGGATCGAGGATGGCGTTTTTGGCCTTGTTGAACAGATTGCCAAGGATAAGGATTACTTCCTGGTGCTGGAAAAACGGGCCGGGGGAGTCATTTATTTTAAAGAAGCCATGGATATGACGGATTCGGTCATTGAAAAATATGATAAACAAGCTCCCGCCAAACCGAAAAAAACAAAAGAGTAAACACCAGGATTCCAGTTCCGGAAGAGAGGAGCGCTTAGAAATTACCCATGAAAATGGCTTTGACTGAAATCGCCCGTCTTGTGGACGGTGAATTGGCCGGTAATGGAAATAAGCTGATTTCGGGAGTAGCGGCGTTTGATGAAGCGGATGATGATCAAATCACCTATGCATCCCGTCCTGCTTTTTTAAAGCGGATTGGCGGGTCCGGGGCAGGCGCCGTGATTGTTCCCCGTCATTTCCGGGCGGAGGGAAAGAACCTGGTGGGCGTGAATAATCCCCAGGCAGCGCTTGCCAGAATAATCGGAAAGTTTTTTCCCGTCCGGGATCCGGGCGTTGGCATTGACTCTAAAGCCGATGTGGGAAAGAATTTTTACAGGGGCAAAGAACTCTATGTGGGACCCTGTGCCGTGATCGGAGACAGGGTCCGATGCGGTAGCCGGGTAAAGATTCATGCCGGTGTTGTAATCGGACCCGAAGTGACCATCGGCGATGATGTCACCATCTATCCCAATGTCACCATTGGTGAACGTTGCCGCATCGGAAACCGGGTGATCATTCATCCGGGAACGGTCATCGGCAGTGACGGGTTCGGATTCGCCCCGGACGGGGGAAAGTATATCAAAATTCCCCATACCGGCATCGTCCAGATCGATGACGATGTGGAGATCGGGGCTAACAATACGATTGACCGGGGAACGTTCGGGAAAACCTGGCTTAAAAAAGGAGTAAAGACCGATAATCTTGTTCAGATTGCCCATAATGTCATCGTGGGGAAACATTCGGCACTGGTGGCCCAGGTTGGTATTTCCGGGAGTACGACCTTGGGACGCCACGCGATTCTGGCTGGACAGGCCGGGGTTTCCGGTCATCTACGGATCGGCGATAACGTCACCATTGGTCCCCAGGCCGGGGTGGCCAGGTCCATCGAAAGCGGACAGATGGTGTCCGGTTCACCAGAATTGCCCCATCGGTTGTGGCTGAAGGTCAGCCGAATTATTCCCCGGCTCCCCGATTTGATGAAAAGATT
>JAOZUU010000021.1:0-5305 GCA_029938515.1 Desulfobacterales bacterium
GCCGGTAAATCCCAGTACCTGTGGCAGCTTGAGCAGCCGGCCCAGGCGGTGGCCAACGGTGTTTTTATTGGTGCCAACAACCGCGTCGGGCTGGAAAAGCCCTGGGAATTCGGCCGATTTTACGGCTCAAGCTATTTCGTGGATCCCCGGGGGAAAATACTTGTCAAGGGAAGCGAGGACAAGGATGAAATTGTAATAGCCGACCTCGATCTGGACGAGATCCGGGAAGTCCGGGACGGCTGGCAGTTTTTCCGGGATTTGCGGCCCGACATGTATGGTGATTTGAGCCGCACGATATCCGGCTGATGCGAAAAGGAGGAATTACCCGTTTCATTCCGTCTGCTGTTTTTTTTTGGCTATATGATCCGATTGAAGGAAAACCATGCTCCGATCCCCTGTTAATGTGACAAGCACCTCGCCCCAAGCGATCCAAACCGCTCGCCCTGTCGCAGGCCCTTATAGTCACTTTATGGATCTATCTAAAGGGGAAAAGATTCTTGAGATGAGGGGGATCACCAAAATATTTTCCGGCGGTGTGGTTGCCAATGATCAGGTCGATTTCGATATCAGGGCCGGCGAAATCCATGCGTTGCTTGGAGAGAACGGCGCCGGCAAGAGCACCTTGATGCATATTCTTTCCGGACTTATCGAACCGGATGAAGGCGAAATAATTATCGGTGGCCAACAGGTCCGAATCGGGTCGCCGCAGGATGCCTTGAAACTGGGAATCGGCATGGTTCATCAGCATCGTAAGCTCATTCCCGCCCATTCGGTTTTGGAAAATATCATCATCGGACATCCTCGCACACCGATCATTTTGAATAAGCACAAGGCCAAAAAAGAGATATCCCAACTGGCCCAAAGTTTTGGATTTGAAATCGATCTCGACGCTAAAGTGTGGCAACTGGATGCCAGCGAAGCCCAGGTCGTTGAGATTGTAAAGGTGCTCTATTTGGGTGCCCGGATTCTCATCCTTGACGAACCGACATCGACCCTTACCCCACCCGAGACGGAACAGCTCATGAGTTCCCTGAAAAGCATGGTCAAACAGGGGCTCGCGGTGGTTCCGTTCATTACCCACAAGCTGCCGGTTGTCTTGGATATCAGCGATAGAATAACCATTCTTAGGAATGGAAAAATCGTCGATCATATCCTAACGGAAAAGGCTGATGAAAAGTGGCTGGCTCGCAAGATGGTGGGCAAAGAGACCTTGTTCGACCTGCACAGAACCGAGGTTGAATTAGGGCAGGAGATCCTTAAGGTCGTCGATCTGTCGGCAATGAACAACAAGGGGTTTCAAGCAGTCAAGGGGGTCTCCTTCTCGGTGCGGGAAGGGGAGATTTTTGGCATCGCGGGCGTGTCCGGTAATGGCCAGTTCGAACTGGCGGAAGTCTTGATGGGTCTGCGAAAACCCACCCAGGGCGCCATTTTTTTCCAGGGTAAAGATATCAAGCGAACCTCTATCAAAAAACGGTGGTCTCTCGGGATCGGATATGTCCCCGCTGAACGGATAGAAGTGGGATCCGTGGCCGATTTTTCTCTGGGAGACAACATGGCGATCAATCTCTACTTTAATGACAATTATTGCAAGTGGGGGATTCTTAATTTTAAAAAAATCTATCAGGACACCGAGGCTTCGATTCGTGAATTCAGCATCAAAACACCGGGCCACAGGGCAAAAGCCAAGGAGATGTCCGGAGGGAATCTTCAAAAACTCATTTTAGCCCGGGTGATCTCCTGCAGGCCTCGTCTGCTGATCGTAAACCTGCCCACCCAGGGGCTTGATGTCGGAGCAGGCGAATTTGTCCAAAACAAGTTGTTAGAGTTGAAAAAACAAGGCGTCGCGATTCTTCTCATATCCGAAGATCTTGACGAGACGTTATCGCTGTCGGACAGCGTTGCCCCCATATACGAAGGGCAGTTAATGGGCATTCTCAGCCGAGCGGAAGCGGACAAACAAAAAGTCGGTCGGATGATGGCCGGAATGGTGAGGAGCTCAGAGTGAAAATCGGGTCATACCAATTCGGCATCGAAAAGCGAATCGTTTGCACGTCCTTCGATGCGATAAAAATTGCCGTCTTGTCGGTAGCCCTGACCTTTGTCCTCTTTAGTTTCTTTTTCTGGCTTGAGGGGATCAGTCCGATTACGGGATATTTTCAAATGTTCTCATTTGCCTTTGGAACCTCAACCGGAATAGAGCTAACGATCCGAAGAATGACGTTTATGCTTCTGGTCACGCTGGCATTTATCTTCCCACAGCGGGCAGGGGTTCTGAATATTGGTGCCACCGGGCAACTGTACGCGGGGATGCTGGCCGCCATTGGAATCGGTTTGTGGGGCAAAAGTCTGGGATCCTCGGCCCTGATACCACTGATGGTCGCCGGTGCCATCCTTAGCGGTGGCATCCTGGCCGTTTTTGTTGCCTACCTGCGGGCAAAGATGAACGTGAATGAAATCGTTGTCGCGCTGATGCTCAACTCGATCATGTTTTATCTTGTCAAATATCTGATCGAGGGGCCCTGGATGGACCCCTCCGGAAGGCCTGAAAGCGCCCAGCTGGTCAAGGCTGCAAGGATATCGATGATTCCGGGAACGTCGGTTCCGTATTCGATTTTTGTGGCGATTGCCATTGCCGTTCTGCTGTACTTTGTTCTGGCCAAGACATCGTTCGGCTACGAGGTCAGGCTTACCGGCGCCAACCCTTCAAGTGCCAGATACGCGGGAGTTAGCTTTCTCAAAATCGCCCTTCTCACCATGTTCATTGGCGGGGCCATTGCGGGAATCGCCGGTGTTCATCAAACCGCCGGAATCAGGGGTGTTTTCAGGATTCATCGCTATTTTGCGCTGTATCCGGGAACCTGGGCCTACTACGGCATCGTATTCGGCCTTATCAGCCTGTCCAATCCTCTGGCGGCCATCTTTGTCACGTTTTTTTTCAGCGGCATGCAGGTGGGCACCCAGGCGCTTCAATCCAGGCTGGGGATGGGATATGGGGCCGATCTGGCTTTCGTGGGCATTTTGATGATCGTTCTGGTGTCCGGGCAATATTTTTACCACAAGAAAATCGTATGGCGTAAAATCGGCAGCCAGGACAGGAAGAAAGGGACATAGAGATGATCAACTGGGAGTTTTGCGTCGCCTTTATTCAGGCATCCATGATTTTCCTTCTTGCTGCCACGGGAGAGCTGGTCAATCAGCGCTCGGGCGTGCTCAATGTCGGCCTGGAAGGATTGATGCTGGTTGGCGCACTGGCGGCGTTTGCGATTGCGGCAAAAACCGGCAGCCCCTGGCTCGGTTTCGCCGGTGGAATGGTCAGCGGCGGGCTGATCGGACTACTGCATGGCTTTCTTTCGATCTCCCTCAAAGCCGACCAAACCGTTAGCGGAATGGGGATGTGGATTCTGGCTTTGGGCATGACCACCTATTTGGGGCAGCCGCTTTCGGGCCCCTTGCCTGGGGATGGGCGCCTGGAAAGCGTCATAGCCGGGCTGACTCCCATGTTTTTCATCGGAATTGTAATCGTTATTTGCGTCTGGTTCGGCCTGTTTCGAACCAAATACGGGTTGTGGGTCCGATCGGCCGGCGAAGATCCTTCCGTGGCC
Source organism: Desulfobacterales bacterium (assembly GCA_029938515.1). GTDB lineage: Bacteria > Desulfobacterota > Desulfobacteria > Desulfobacterales > QNYZ01 > QNYZ01. Next base: position 3,603 of record JAOZUU010000021.1, read on the forward strand.
GTGGTGTCCGGATTGAACGTCACTCGAATTCGGTATATCTGTGTTGTCTTCGGCGGTGTCATGGGCGGGCTGGCCGGAGCCTACCTCACCCTGGTCTACAATCCTGTCTGGTCGCCCAATCCCACCATGGGACGCGGATGGATCGCCCTTGCCATCGTTTTCTTTTCCATGTGGCGACCGGAAATTATGCTGCTGGGATCATTTTTGTTTGGTTTCCTTTGGCATCTGGCCATATCGCCGAGTGCATTGCAATTTCAGGGCATCGATCTCAGTTACCACTTTTACCGTATGATACCCTTTATCGCTACAATCGTCGTATTGACGGTTATTTCTTCAAAAAAGATAAGCCGCATCATCGGTGCGGAAAAACCGGCTGCTTTGGGCAAGCCATATTTTGATCAGGATTAGCCGAAAATGCAGGAATAGCTCTGGGAAAAGGGTCGTTTAATTTTTGTTTGCGCGCTGGCGGGTATGATTACACTCGTACCCTGGTTTCTTCACAATACATAAAAAAGCAGGAGGAGGTAAAAAATGAAGGTGAAAAACGTTTTTGCATTATTAGCTCTGTGCGTTTTGGTTTCGGTATTTGTCGTAAATTTTACGGTTGCGAACGTCCGGGCAGCCGACAAATCTGAGAAGGTCGTATTAGCCGTGCAGCATTTTTCGCCCGTTGCCGGTGCATCCTGGTGCGGTTCTTTTCATGCCGCCTGTCAGTGGCTTGATAAAAAGTATCCCTGGCTCACCTACATTTACCAGGAAGGTGTCGGGCCGGACGCCACGATTTCGGTTGCAGAGGACTTTATCAAAAACAAAAAAGCCAATATCGTCGTTTCCAACGCCGAATTCATAGCCCTGCCGATTGAAGAGATATACGAGCAGTATCCAGATGTTTACTTTATGGGAAATATCGCCAGCGATATCGAGAAAAAAGGCAGGAACTGGATCCGCTATTTCGGTAGACAGTACCAGGCCCAATTTCTAGCCGGAATGGTGGCTGGCGCCATAACCGAAAGCAATTCCGTCGGACTGGTCTGCGCTTTCCCGGCAGTACAGGTGGTGAGAAAAGTCAATGCGTTCACCCTGGGCGTCAAAGCGACGAATCCCGAGGCCAAGGTTTACCTGGGCAGCTATGTCGGCGGCTGGTATGACCCGCCGACGGAAAGGGAAGTAGCCGAAAAACTGGTGGCTGAATTCAAAGTAGATGTCCTTTCCAATCCGGGGTCGGATTCTTCCGCGCCCGTGGATGTCGCCAAGCAGAAAGGCATCTGGTTCATCGGAAAGGATGCCGACATCGTCTCCTTGGGTTGGGCTACGGAAAAAACGGTTGCCACGTCCTATGCGTGGAACTGGCAGGTCATCCTGGACCGGGTGATCGCCGAGTACAGAGCCGGCAATAAAAACCCGAGAAACCTGTATTTTATCGGCATGGAAGAACCCCTTGAAGATGAAAGCGGAATGATACCCGTTGCCGACATCGTAAACAATGGCAGGTCGGGCGTTGATTCCATAAGTGCCGACGCTAAGAAAAAAATGACCCAGAAGCAGCTCGATTTGATTGCCGAAAGAAGATCACAGATGCTCAACGGCAAATGGGATCCTTTTAAGTACTACGAGCTTGTGAATGCCAAAACCGGTCAGGTGGTCAGTCCGGCCGGTGAAATGCCGTCCGACGAGCACCTGCTTTCCAAGATGGACTACTACAT
>JAOZUU010000021.1:5405-13398 GCA_029938515.1 Desulfobacterales bacterium
AAGTATACCGGAGCCGGATTCGATATGCCAGGTTTTGACTTGAAAGAACAGGTTAATAAGCTGGATGAGTTCCTTGCAAAGATATAAGCAAAACCCGTAGGAGCCACATCATGTCACTGTAGGTGGTGGCCGGCTTTACGTGGGGCTTGCAGGTCTTTGGTGTGACTTGTGGGAACGTAATTGACTTCGATGAATTTGTCCCCATTTGCTTTCATTATGACCTTGAATATGGGAGAGGTGGAAATACCAACGTGCCTGGCTACTTCAGCCAATGGCACATCAGGGGTCTCCAGCAACTCAGTTGCCAAATGTCGCCGTAACCTTGAAACTTTTGGGCGCCGAAGGGCTTGGGTGTTTTATTGCCGGTCTGAGCGTCCCCTTCTGGTTTACCAGTCAATTACGACGTCGCTACGGGCCAGATTGTCAGCGGGGCCATTTCCTGGGGCACCCCGGGCAACTTCATCAATGTTGTCAGCAATATTATTCAGGCCATCCTGAATGCCGGCAATCCTGACAGCCTGCTCAGGAACGTCTTCCCGGACCCGGCCATTGATATTTACATTTCCGGAATTTCATCATTCATCGTATTTGTATTGGGTTTTGGTGCAAACTATTTCGGAAGAGCCGACGAACCGGGAAAACTACGAAAAAGCAGCGGTTTCCTGCTCCTTCTACCTGATCGGTTGTTTTACCGCAGCCGAGCATCAAGGCTGGAACTGGATATTCCCGGTAAAAACATCGCCCGCTGGATTGTGATTTTTAATTTTTTCCATCACGGATTCAGGTCAGAGAATAGAGCTCCTTGTCGGCACATAGGGGGAAAAAACATTCACCTGGTTCTCCGGGCCGAATTCGATCCTTGTATAGGTATAAGCGGAAAACCAGATACCGATCGGATTGCCCTCCGGATCGAGAATCTCAGCCCCGTGGGGATCCCAAATATCAGATCCGTATAACCAATCAAGCAGCCTGCCAAATTGACTGGAATCTTTTTTAATCGGTGTCCAGAACTTGGAAGTCATCACATAATCATCCCTTATTCCCACAACGGCATAAGGAATAGCTGCGCGTCCATCATAGAAGTAGTTGTAACCGGGAAGCATCTGTTTTTGCAGAAACGTCTGGGTGATTTCCGAGCTCCCTCGCAATTTTCCGTAACTGCCGCTGCATCCGGAAAAAACAATGACCGTCATAATGAGGATACTGTAAACAATAATTTTCTTTTTGATATTGTCCCTTCGCACCATCGCTTGATCTCCTTTAAGCACTATATATTAGATATATTAGCGTGTTATCAAGGTTTAAGATCCTCGTTGAGCAAGAACCGGTCGCCCTTCCAATTTTTATCAATCCGGTATCTTTTTTTTACCAGGATTCGGTATGCCAGCACAACCATGGCCGGGTATTCGGTTCTGCGCTTGCATTGCTCGTTAAAATAGGCCTCGGCATCAGCAGCGTTATCAAAAGTTTTTCGCTTTGCTTTCTTCGCCTTACCGATTCGAGTCATCACGGCATACATCAGCGGCGATCCTTTGCGATTATTTCCTCTTTAATAATTCTATCCATCCCCGGCTTATGATTAATAATCTCCTCTTTTGACAATCCATCCAGCTCATGGGGGAAAATAAGCCATTTATTCGTTTCATTGATGAAATAATCAGGATTGAAATCCACCTTTTTTTTCTTCGGTTTGTAGTAGACCGTAGCTGTTCGAATATCTTCGGGGGTATTCTTTCTGGCTTTTTTCTTTAACGTCCGGATGACCGCTTCGATACTTAAACCCGTATCAAACACGTCATCCACAATCAACAGTCGATCTTCGGCATTGATATGTTCCACAATATAATGCAACCCATGAACCCGGATCTTTTTTTTCATCTTTTTGATTCCCACGTAGGCAGATGTCCGGATGGCGATATGGTCGGTTTTGACGCCGTAATAATCGAGAACTTCCTGAACGGCAATCCCCACCGGCGTACCGCCGCGCCATATTCCGACGATGAAATTGGGTCTGAAACCGCTTCGATAAATATCAATTCCCAATTTGAAGGAATCATCCAGAAGTTGCTGTGCGCCGATAAAAAATTTTTCAGTCATGTAGTTGTCTCTATGATATGGTTTGGTTATGCTGTTATTGTAACCGTTCTTTTTATTTTTAAGATATTTCCTTAATAGAAGATTGTCAATCCAAACCGATTTTCAATGGAGAGTGTGTGGATAATAAAAATCTAATACTGACGATCGACAACGGAACCCAGAGTCTCAAGGCTCTGGTATTTGACCTGCAGGGAGAGCTGCAGGCCAGGGCACAGGTGATGTTTGAGCCCTATATCGCCCCGAAACCGGGATGGGCGGAACAGGATTCGCAGGTGTTCTGGCAGGCCTTGTGTTCAGCGTGTCAACAATTGTGGCACCGCCATCCGGAATTGCCGGAACGGATTGCCGGGGTCGCTCTCACCACCCAACGGGCCACCGTTATTCCCGTGGATAAAAACGGCCGACCGCTGCGATCGGCCATTTTGTGGCTGGATCAACGCAAAAGCCACGGATTGCCGCCCCTAACCGGGCCGTGGGGAATATTTTTCAAGGCGGCCGGATTGTCGAAAACGGTCGCGTATCTCATGGCCGAAGCCGAAGCCAACTGGATTCGAATCCACGAGCCGCACATCTGGGAGCGAATCGATAAATACCTGTTGTTATCCGGTTATTTAACCTTTCGTCTCACCGGTGAATTTGCCGATTCCATCGGATGTCAGGTCGGGTATATCCCATTTGATTACAAGCGGCTGTGCTGGGCATCCGATTGGAACTGGAAATGGCAGTGTTTACGGGTACACCGCGACATGCTTCCCCGTCTTGTCCCGCCGGCGAAACTGCTGGGAATCATCACCAAACCGGCCGCCCGGCAAACCGGTATTCCTGCCGGACTTCCCCTGGTAGCGGCGGCAACGGACAAGGCCTGCGAAGTGATCGGCTCCGGCGCTCTCGATTCATCCGTCGGTTGCCTGAGTTATGGGACATCGGCCACCATCAACGTCACCCAGAAAAGATATATCGAGCCGATTCCGCTCCTGCCTGCCTATCCATCGGCCGTGCCCAACCGCCATACAATGGAAATTCTGGTCTATCGCGGCTACTGGATGGTGAACTGGTTCAAGCGGGAATTCGGGCATCCGGAATGCCGGGAAGCGGAAAAAACAGAGATACCCCCGGAAGCGCTTTTTGAAAAGCTGCTGACCGATACGCCCCCCGGCAGCATGGGGTTGATGCTCCAACCCTACTGGTCCCCCGGCCTCAAGTTGCCAGGACCGGAAGCCAAGGGGACCATTATCGGTTTTGGCGATGTTCATCACCGGGGCCATTTCTACCGGGCCATTCTCGAAGGGTTGGCCTATGCCCTGCGGGAAGGCAAGGAGCGCATTGAAAAACGCAGCGGTACCACCATCACCGGTCTGCGGGTCTCCGGCGGCGGGTCCCAAAGCGATGGCGCCCTGCAACTGACGGCAGACATCTTCGGGCTGCCAACGGCCAGACCTCACATCTACGAAACATCGGGGCTCGGCGCCGCCATTGACGCCGCCGTCGGCTTGGGATTTTATGAGGATTTTGAATCAGCGGTCAACGCCATGACCCGGACAGGAGACGTTTTCGAACCGGACCCCGCCCATCACCGGCGGTATGAAGCGCTGTACCGGCAGGTGTATCTGAAAATGTACAAACGCTTGAAGCCATTTTACGAAAAGATAAGGGAGATTGTCGGATATCCGGATTGATGTTGATTTAAGGGCCTCGGAAATAATAAATTTACCCGAGATTGCGCCGGATTTTGGTTTGGATACAAGGCGCGCCAATGGTTTCATACTGGTTGTATGAGGCCATTGACGCAACGCCGTAGCCGGGCCAAAGGACAAGCAAGATGGGGCAATTTATTTTTTCCGAGGCCCTAACCTGCGTGTGGCTAAGTCGCTTCCGGGGTCGCCGGACGGTGCCTGGCCTTCCAGATTTTGTAAACCCCGGCGCCAACGCCCGCCGCTGCAAGGATGAGCCCGATGGTGACCACCCAGCCCTCATTGTATTCCCGTACGTGAGGCACGCTGACCAGCTCAAAGGCATAATAAACAACCCCTGAACCAATAAATAACAATCCAAGCGCCAGAAGGTAAAACAGGGGTCCTGATACGTTTTTCTTCATAATGTCATTCCATTAATTCCTGTCACGGATTCAGGTGCCCGTGTGGACACAATCTATGCTATAGAGGAATTCGAAGCGTGTGACAAGATATAAACCAAAAAAACCGAGAGAGATCAGAACTGAAATGGACCTTGATTTTTACGCCGGGTCACGAGCATTGCAATTGATTCGTTCCAATGGCCTGAAAGCGGATGATGTTCAGGTGATGACCGGCGCGGCCGGCGGCCCCAAATGGCTTATCCTGGGACACCTGGACCGGGTGATTTTTTCTTCGTGGTTTAAAGACCGAAAGAAACCGCTTTTCCTGGTGGGGTCTTCCTCCGGGGCCTGGCGATTTGCCATGGTCACCCAAACCGACCCGGTGGCAGCCGTAAATCGCTTTGAACAGGCCTATATTTACCAGTATTATTCTAAAAACCCGACACCCGCCGACATCCGGCGGGAGGCCGTACGAATATTAAACGACATCATGCCCACTGAGGCACCGGATCAAATCCTTTCCCATCCTTTTTTACGTTTGAATATGATGGCCGTCCGCTGTAAGGGGCCGGTAGCCAGGGAAAGCAAACCAGTGCAGATGGCCGGGATGTTAGGGGCAGTTGCACTGAACATCATCCATCGCCGGGGTCTGGGTTTTTTATTTGATCGGGTGTTGCTTCATGATCCCCGGGATATACCGCCGTTCTGGGAGATGGATGGATTTCCCATTCAGCGGGTTCCCCTAATTCGAGCCAATCTACGCCAAGCCCTGATGGCTTCCGGCTCCATCCCCCTGATCATGCCGGGGGTCACCGATATTCCGGGCGCACGGCCCGGCACCTACCGGGACGGTGGTGTCATCGACTACCACATGGATCTTCCCTGTTCTTTGGACGGCGGCATTGTTCTTTTCTCCCATTATACCGACCGCATTATCCCCGGATGGCTGGACAAACGACTCTCCTGGCGCAACCCATCATCAACCAATATGGCGGATGTGCTGATGATTTGCCCATCAAAATCCTTTCTATCCGCTTTACCTTTCGGTAAAATTCCCGATCGAAGCGATTTTAATCGATTTACCGGGAAGGACAAGGTGCGGGTGACCTATTGGCAACAGGCGGCTGATTCGGGAAAACGATTGGCCGATGCGTTCATGGAGGCGGTTTTGTCGGACCGAATCAAGAAATTGGTTCGCCCGATGCCGTGGACCTGAAACGATGAAATGATCTGAGCAGCTACCGTTAGGTAATGGATATTACTCCAAAATCGGTATCAGTCTCCAAATATCCAGATTTTCAGCTCTAAGGCTTTGAAAGTAAATATATTTTCCATTTGGCGACCAGACAGGGCTTTTATCATCTCCAGGATGGTGGGTTAACTGAGTCAGCCGATCTGCCTTCAAATCAAGAACCCAGATATCAAAGTTACCTGTACGGTTTGAGGAAAAAACGATTTTTTTTCCATCAGGAGACCATGATGGGTCGATATCTTCGGCAATATCCACTGTGATCTGGTTAAGATTACTTCCATCCGGATCTACAAACCATACATCCGAATTACCGCCTTTGGAAGATACAAATAGTATTTTTTTTCCATCAGGTGCCCATTCTGGGCATATTCCTTCCCCTATCTGTGTTAAATTCGTGCCGTCTAAATCTGCAATCCATAGAGATTCTATACCCAATATCAAATTTCCAAATACTATCGCTTTTCCATCCGGAGAAACATCAGGGGCAAAGTCGTTACTACCTCTGGCGACAATCTGGTAGGTTATCCTTTCCTGATCCAGGTTTTTTTTAAATATGGCCCTAAATCCCAACCTGTCAGAATCAAACAAAACGGACTTACTATTAGGAGTCCATGCAGGGTTGTTATCCAAACTTGAACTTAGAGTGATTTGCCTCGGGTTTTTTGCCATAGTATCTGTTATAAAAATATCATGATCTCCATGTTTCCCGGAGACAAAAGAGAGAATCCTGCCGTTGGGAGAGATCACAGGTTTTGAATCTGGACTCAGATCAGTCGTGAGTCTTGTGAGTTCTCTTATTGAGTCTAATGGGCGGAAAGCACCTCTTTGAGGATTTTTCCCACTCTCAAAGTGAAAACAACCAATTATAAAGAGTATTGCAGGAAATATTAAGATAAGGAAGAAAAATCTTTGCAAATAAAACCTCAATTCACACCTCATTTTTCCCAAGGAATAATAGGTTTTCCTCTGTAGATATCGTAACTCTCTTTTCTATTACTATGGAAATATACATATCCATCAATAGACCAGAAAGCACCCCCATCATCGCCAGGATCAAAGGTAAGCTGAGTTATTCCGGGTCCCATAAGATCAAGGAGCCAGATATCAAAATTTGGCTTAACTTTAATAGTACCCTCTCTGTCCGAAGAAAAAACAATTTTTGTGCCATCCTGCGACCAGGAAGCATCCATGTCATCATCGATAGCAGTTGTTATCTGAGTGAGTTCTGTACCATCAGGGTTTATCATCCATATATCGTAGTTATCACCTGTTATCGCATGAAAAAGGATCTTTTTGCCATCAGGCGACCATTTTGGATTATTTCCCGATCCGATCTGAGTCATCCTCGTGCCATCTATATTAGATATCCAAAGTGTGGGATCCCTTTTCTCCTTTTTTTCATTTCTGCTAAATAGACTCTCTCTTTCTTGTTCTTTGTTATAGGAGGTGAAAACTATTTTTTTTCCATTAGGAGAAACATTTGGGTTAAAATCATTAGCGTCCTCCCTGACGGTTATCTGGTTTACGCCCCTTCCTCCTGCCACTTTTATCCGCCATACGGATAATGTCTTTAACCTTGAAGAGGTAAAATAGAGTTCTTTACAGTTTGCGCCCCAGCCAGGGTCTGTATCATCACTAATGTGGCGCGTAGCCTGAACAACATTAATCTTTTTTTGTGATGGGTTAAAATAAAAGACATCAAAATTTTTCCCTTTCTTAGTAGAATAAGTAACTAACCTGCCGTTAGGGCAAGCCTCGGCAAACATGTCGTCACTGATGTGACTAACAAGCCTAACAAGGTCTATTAAATTATCGGGGGGAATCGGCTCTTCCGGCACTTCGAGTTCTTTTTTTGTTGTCCCACACCCATGGAATAACAAGGAAATAACTAAAACTGACAGGGAAAGTAATTTTATGCTTTTAAATAGCCCTCTCTCTTTCATAACTCACTCCTATTAAAATTAGCTGCAATGGAATATCTTATGGTCTTAGAAAATATTTTTCTATTGAAAAAATATCTGGATCACCATATTTTCGAGGAAAATATGTATACCTTTTAGTCCTTTGGGACGAGTGTTGATAGACGCATAGATTTCAATCCTTGTTGATAATGATTCTCTTGGCAAGGTATATGCGTGTGGATAAATTTTTTTATCTGGCAATTTTCGCCCGAAAACGCCAGGTCCTGATTAGCCATGCGTTAAGAAGAAAACAAACATCTCTGTTGCTTCTATCATACGAAATCAATCAACAGCGATTTATTCTTTAAAGGAGTAATAATGGAAGTTTCCTGCACTTAAGTATGCAAAAATCATGCAAGAAATGATAAATATAGATACTCATTATAATTACAGCAAGTTAAATATTTAGCATGCGAAATTTACCTTTAATATAGGAATAATTTTTCTTAATTTTATGTAATTTATGTCATATAATGAACAATGCCGGTGAATTAAAAATCCCGATCGAAGCGATTTTTATCGATTTGCGGGGAAGGACAGGGTACGGGTGGCCTATTCGGGAAAACGATTGGCCGATGCGTTCATGGAGGCGGTTTTGTCGGACCGAAT
>JAOZUU010000385.1 GCA_029938515.1 Desulfobacterales bacterium
CGGCAATTCTCATTTTGGCTGTTTCGCCTGAGATATTCTTTTTAACATCCCCCTTCAAAGAGAGAAGTAAAGTCCCCCTTTGAAGGGGGATAAAGGGGGATGTAACCAGCGATGATGAATTGCACCCGGTAAAGGCAAAGTAATGTTACATCGAATTGTTTTTTAGCCACGGTCTGATTGTTTGTTGCAAATGGCAGCGACGCTGTATAATGGCAGAAATTCGAGTTTTTGTTCCGATAGGTTTTTGTACGCACCGCTATAAAGTACCAGCCCTTTGGGGCAATTCGGGTATTTTTTGAGCATGAGGTGAAGGCTTCGCAGACTACCTCCGGTGCCTGATTTAACTTCCACCGGGTATATTTTCCCATCACATACAACAAGGTAGTCGATTTCGGCATTGCTGCCGCGCGCATCCCGCGCCCAATAAAATAATTCCGGGCCATGCCAGGCCAGAAGCTCCTGGGCGACGAATTGCTCCGCGAGTTTTCCGCGAACCATTGATAAAAGGTTTTCCTGTTGCAATTCCAGTTCCACCGGCGTCTGACAGATACGTTGCATCAGCCCGATATCGAGCATCGATGCCTTGAATTTCTTCTGGTTGGCCGTGGCGCCAAGGGGCAGGCCTGAAGGATTACAGGCGGGGATTTTATGGATCACTTTTGCCTTGACCAGCAAGTCAAACGCTTTGCGGTTTGTATGGCCGGTATGGCCATCATTCAAGCGGGTGTATTTCAACTGCTCACCCACACTTTTTGCCACGTTCAAAAAAACCGCGTCAAGACAGGTGGAATTCACCTGAGGTTTATATTTTGAAAAATCATCACGGTACGACTCTATCACTTCCGACTGAACCTTAAATGTTTCGACCAGCGAACCTGAATCGCGCCAGGTTTTGACGCACTCGGGCATGCCGCCGACAAAGAAAAAATTTCGCAATTGATCTAGAATCATTTGTTGAACAGGTTCCGGGACACTGTCCGGCGGGGCAAGTGAGCGCTCTGCCATTGGTGTCTTGCCCAAGGCTAGGAGGTATTCGTAAAACGTCATGGGGTACATGTGCAGGTATTGCACCCGTCCCACGGGAATGGATATTTCGCCAAAGGCGAACTCCAATAATGACCCGGCGGCAATAACGTGAAGTTCCGGCATATCTTCGTAAAAATAGCGCAGGGCCGTGATGGCGCGCGGGCAGGCCTGAATTTCATCCAGAAAAAGAAGCGTTTTGCCGGGAATGATTCTACCGGCTGTTAGTTCCAGATAGCTCAGGATCGTTTGGGGATCAAGCGTTCCCGCGAAATGGGTATGCAAGTCGCCCCGTTTTTCAAGGTCTATTTTGACAAAGTTGTCAAACTCTTTTGCCAGGACATTCTCCACCAGCCAGGTTTTTCCAACCTGGCGCGCCCCGCGTAAAATCAACGGTTTCCGACGCTGAGAGTCTATCCAGTCGATAAGTTGTGTTTCCAGTAATCGTTTCACGGTACTTACCTGGTTTATTTGAAGGTTTATGAATTGGTTTCCGCCCACAGTTTATCCCGGACTTTGAGCGGGACCGGAATGACGTGCCAAGGCAAAGGGTATTTTTTAATGTTATCAAGGATATATAACCAATTGTGCGGAAAGTCAAGGATGTTTGCGTACAATGTATTAAAGAAATCAATGTTATTCTATTAAATATTATACAGGGAATCAAGGATCTTTACAAATTCTTTGCGTCTCAGGGCTCGCGCAAAAATAACTTTACATTTTAAGCGCCGATGCATCCCGCTTGGCTGCGTTGTGGAAGCTCGGAATATGCCAGATATTCCTGCGCTTTCGCGCCTTGCCAGACGAGCACCTCAACACTAAAAATTGCGAACTTATTGTTGCGCAAACCCTTAGCGCTTTTGCGGGAGACTTTTTTCGTCGTTATCAACACTTATTGAGGGATTATGTAAATGTTGGTTCATTTTATTCCGCACCTCATCCCATCCCTCTTTACCAAGCGATCGTTCATCAATGATGAGATGATGCAGGTTCTCATGTACACCGATTTTCCCCTTCTGCAAAAAGTGAAATTTCCAGCGATCCAGATTCTCGTTCTTAACCAGGCGTTCAAGTTCCCGATATGAGACCAGTTCGTCTTGTTTGTCGATAAATACAACCGTCGGAACGTTTAGTTTCAGGCTCACATTCTGGTTGAAATGTTTGATGGTTTCAAACAGGGCAATATACGCTGCCATGGGGGTTCCCCTGTTGGCGCGATAGGATTTTGAAGATAAGCTGGGGATAACCAGCCGGGGAAACGGGGCCAGAATTTTCAGCCCCTTACAGATGGTGCAATTAAATGCCGGCGCAAAGAGCACCAACCGGTCAAAATGAACATCCGGATATGTTGCCAGAAGATCTCCACCCAATAAGGCGCCCAGTGAATACCCGATAAAGTAAAGAGGGCTTTTGCGTTCATCACTCCTTTTTCGGGCATGATGGTAAGCCCGGTAGGCCTCATCGGTCCATTGTTTATACGATACTGTTTTAAAAGTGTCCAGGCGGGCCTTGTCTTGGCTCATATGAGGTTCATGGTCGTAATTTTGCCCGTGCCCGCGCAATGAAAGGTTCAGAACATCAATTCCGGAATTGTTGAGATGAGAAATGATCGGGCCCATTTTGTCGGGCTGTAAATTGAGTCCATGAATCACCAAAGCCACGCCGTTTATTTTTCCATGGTTTTCACCATTAAACCAGCGAACAGAGTGATCCCTATTTTTATTAATTTGGGTTTCATTGATTTGAGTCCCATTGATTTGCGATGCTTTCAAGGGAGACGGGTGATTTTGCTCAATCGTACCGTTTTGCCTGCCTGGGGAACAACCATAGAGCATTGCCATGGACCAGAGGAGGCAGCCTGTTGTTTTAAGATTCATCGGTTCAGGAAATCGGCTCAACGGAGCTGATCTTTTTTCCGTCATGGATTCAGGAAATGTTTAATTTCATTATACCGGAAACAATCAACCGTATGATCATTGACCATGCCGACGGCCTGCATAAACGCGTAACAAATGGTTGCGCCGACAAACTTGAATCCTCTGTTTTTTAAATCTTTGCTCATGGCATCCGATTTCGATGTATGGGGTGGTATCTGGGCCATTTTTTTCCAGCTATTTTGAATGGGGCTGCCATCGACAAATTGCCAGATATAGGTGTCAAATGAGCCAAAAGCCGCCTGAATATCCAAGAAAACCCTGGCGTTTGTGATCGCGGCGTTCACCTTAAGCCTGTTTCGGATGATTTGGGGATTGGAAAGCAGCGCAGCAACTTTTTTTTTGGAATATCGTGCGATTTTTTCGGAATCAAAGTTATCAAATGCCTTTCTATATCCGTTTCTTTTCTTTAGAATCGTTGACCAGCTGAGCCCCGCCTGGGCCCCCTCCAGGATGAGAAACTCAAACAACAGGCGATCATCGTGAATTGGGACCCCCCATTCCCTATCGTGGTATTTTTGCTCAAGCGGCGTCGCCAAGGCCCATTCGCATCGTTTCATCTGGTTTTTCCTTCAATATATTTTATCATGGATAGTTGGTTTTTTGTAAAACACATTGCATTTCAAAACGGATAACATTACGAAGGTGGTGATATCCGGGTTCATATCCCCATTAGAGAGATAAATATATAATCATGGCTCATAACACAATCAAATCCGGTTATTCCAAGTTAGCAGACAGATTGAACCGCTATCCTCAGGGCGCACTTCCTTCTGAGCTATTATTTGAAATCTTGAAAATGCTTTTTAGTGAGAAAGAGGCCA
>JAOZUU010000022.1:0-9474 GCA_029938515.1 Desulfobacterales bacterium
AGGAAATGCTTGTCGGGTCCCTTCACTTGACCCCTTGACCCCTTGGACCCTTGAACCCCAAAGCTTCGGCTTTAGCCGAAGGTTGTTGGCTTTTTATTAGTTGAGCTAATCGGTCAAAATCCACCGGTTTTTCTTCCACATCCCAGGCGCCCATCGCCAGGGCTTCACTTTCCTTTTCAATTGTGGCGTAAGCGGTTAGAAGAATAATCCGCATGTCGGGTTGCTTCTCCAGGATCATTTTAATGGCTTGCAAACCATCAATTTCCGGCAACATAAAATCGATGATCATGACATCGAACGTTTCCTTTTCAATCAGAATAAATGCCTCGCTGGCAGTTTTGGCGGGCACAACCATCATGCCGCGCATTCGCATCCGCTCCACCATAATTTCAAGCAGATCTTCATCGTCGTCCACGATTAATATTTTTTTCGACATATTGTTCCTTATTGTCCCACTCGGGGAATGGGATAAAAACCCTCGCCTTTACCTGCCTGCGCCGAAGCTCCTGCTTGCGCGCGGCGCGCAGGCAAGTCGGCAGGCAGGGCCGAAAATTCTTGGCTTTCCCGTGTCACCCGGTAATTTCCAACGGTAATTCAACTGCCAGCGTTCCTTGATTCCGGTCCGTGACGAGGTCGGCGTTTAACATCCCCAATAATTCTTTTTGAGGCAACTCGGACCCGGTGTCCACTGGTTTATTTCTAATCGCTTCCATGGGACCAAAAACGATCGTTGCGCCCCTTGTCGTCGATTTTATTGCTATTTCAACGGTATTGGATGCCCCGGCAATACGAATCGCCCTGTCAATGCACACCCAGATTAATTGCTGAAGGACAAATGGATCGGTTTTTACCGTCACCGGCCCGGATGGTTGCGTGATCGATAAAGAAACCGTTTTCAGCATCGCTTTTCGGGCAGCCAGGGCACAAACGGTTTCAACCAGCCCGGCAAGGTTAACGGTGTCCAGGGGTCGGTCAACACTGTGACCCACCCGATTCAACCGTTTAATCATCTCGTCGGCCCGACGCACCTGGCGCTGGATCTTGCCGGCGATCATTCCCAGCCTTTCCGGAGAAATGGGATTTCCACCGGCGGCCATGAGAGAAAAATCTTCCAGCAACCCGGCGTTTTCATTTATAATCGCCAGAACATTTTTCAGGTCATGGGAAAGCAGTGCGGTAATTTCACCAAAAAACCGAACACCTGTTTTACTATGATTATTCCTGGATTCGGTCATCTATCCATCCCTTCAGTACATGTGTTCTCAATTAAAGCGACGTATGCATATGGTTATTTGAACGAAATGAACCGCAAAGACGCAAAGATCGCAAAGGAGTTTATTTTTTATCGAATTATATTAATCTTTGCGATCTTGGCGCCTTCGCGGTTAAATTCGGTTGGTCAACTGGATACATACATCACCGTATTTACGAATTAGAGTACTTAGTGATCGTTTTGGTGATCCTCCGGGTGGTATACGCAATCATCTTTTTGATCTTTGATTTCCGTTTTAACCGGCAGATCGACAATAAAACGGGCACCTTTGTTTTTTTCACTTTCAACGCGGATGTGACCGCCGATTTGGGTCGCCAGTCCATAGGTCACGGACAACCCTAAACCGGTGCCGCCCGCGCTGCTGTCGGAAGAGAAAAACGGTTCAAAAACCCGTTTGAGATCTTCCGGGGCAATCCCCCGGCCGGTATCTGCAAAGGTGATTGAAATTCGGTCATCCCGGTGATCATCCCGATAATCATCCCAGGCTTGGTTTTCGGCCGTGATATCCAGTCGCCCGCCATCTTCCATGGCCGCAAATGCGTTGCTGATAATGTTTAAAAAAATTTGCTGGAGGCTGTTCTTATCGCTTTCGATAACGGGAAAGTTCTCCGGCACATGAATATGCACGGTGATACATAAAGATTCGGCCTCTTTTTCCATAAATGCCATCAGGTCATAGAGGATTCTTTCAAGGTCGAGGCGTTCAAGCCGGATACCCTGGTAACGGCCGAAATTTATCAATCGATGGGTAATGTCACCACACCGTTTAACCGAATCGATCACATCATCGCTCAAACCCAGCATTTTTTCATTAAACGGGTTGGTTTCGTTCTGGAGAAGCAAATCCTTAATTAATCCAATTTTTTCATTAACAATCGCAATCGGGTTGTTGATTTCATGTCCCACTCCGGCGGAGAGCCGCCCCAGGGAGGCCATTTTGTTGGCATACTCCACTTTGTGTAATTCCATGATTCGTTTTTGGTCCGCCGCGTGAATCCGGTTAACCAGATAAGTGGCCATCCCTAAAACCATCATCAGGATGGCGGCCACACTGATGCCGAGAAACACGAATATTTTTACCCGCGACTGACGCCATCCCTCCATTAACTCCTTTTCATCGCGGACGATCATCATCATCAAAGACGTATTGGGAATACCGGCGTATCCGACGATCAGGGGCATGCCTTTCCCGTCTTTGGTTTCGATTACCTGGGGCTGGGTTGAAAAACCGGGAACATCCAGCGAAATTTCCTCGTGGGGTTGCCCATAAAACCGGGACGGCGTTTGAAGGATACCGATCTGGTTGACAATAAAAGCGTCCCCTTTTTGCCCGATGTCGAGTTCCGCGAGCAAATTCTCAAACGGCTTGATATCCAGCGTGGCGCGTAGCACAAAAAAGCCTTCCCGGGCTTCATTTTTGCGAACCGCCATGACCAGGTGCTGGTTGGGTCGACGGTGCTGAAGAAGATCCCCGATATAAAACCCCCGCTTGACCACTTCCTTAAAACAGTCCTCTTCGCAAAAGTCACGCTCCTCCAGCTCGTACGGGCCGGCATAAGACAGCAGGCGGCCCCCGGATGCCACCACGCCCAGGTCCGCAAAACCGCCGACGCCGGACTTCAGGTTTTTCAATACCGCATCGAGCCGCCCGGTTTCGAGCAGTTCTTTTTTGGTATTATCTTTCAAGACGAACTCCATCATGGACCGCCGCTCGGACAGGAAAAACGAGACGGACCGCCACGTATTGGAAACCATCCGGTGGGTGTGAAGAATCGCCGCCCTCTTCATGTCCTGTTTTGTCATGCGGTAATCGAAAATGCTCAGGATAATCAGCGGGGCCAGGGCGACAATGGCCGTCAGGATAACCGTTCGCCACCATTTGCGCCGAAAGCTGAATAATTCCTGGTGGGTCCCGGCGGCCACATCCTCATAATTCCAGAATGCCGGCCTGAGCTTATCGATAATTGACATGACGCCTCGTTTTTTATTACCCAACCCGGATGAACCGGAAAGATTAGCCACAAAGGCACTAAGACACAAACAATAAATATTTATTATAATAAAATTTTGTGTCTTAGTGTCTTTGTGGCGAAAAGGTTTTATTCGACTATGTATTAAATTGCACGATTAAGATTCCTTTTTCGCTCGAATTTTAGCGTTGGCTTTTTGGATCACTTCGTTTAACGTTTCGATCTCCACCGGTTTTTGCAAATAGGCAAAAGCGCCCAGGTTTAAACAAACATCTTTGTCTGCATCCGATCCATGCCCGGTTAAAACAATGACCTCTATTTCGGGCCGGGTTTTTTTGACCTTTTTTAATATTTCCAACCCGCTGATATCCGGCATTTTCAAATCAATAATCATCACCTCCGGATCGTCGTTCTCGATCACGGAAAGCGCCGACTGACCATCGTGGGCCACGGCGGCGCCCACATCCCGGATCATCAATCGTTCCGACAGGGTTTCGGCAAATTCACGCTCATCATCGACCAGCAGCACCTTTGATGGCGATTTAAAATCGTGCTTCCGGTAGATCTGGGACTTATGAAAATCCTTTCCCACCTCGGTGATAACGGACGTGACCCCGGCCACTTTCTCGGCAATTCCTTTCAATTCCTCTTCCAGTCGTTTGAGCATAAATACATGATGGTTGATGACCAGGATAACGGCCCCTTTGGCAACCGAGACGGCCACATGATGGCCTTCCGCAAACAAGGCTGTTTCAACCTGGGCGGCCAACCTGAAATCATCGATCGCCTGTCTGGATTCCGGGGTAGGCTGAATAACGGATTTGGTGGCGTTTTGAATAATGGCCGTTGCCGCTTCGGATGGTGTCTTCTTATCCATGGGAATCACCATGTCGAACAGGGACTGGTCCCAGGGATCTTCCACATCAAACAATGCACGGACCCAGGCACCGCTATCCACATCACCGCGCAGGACCATTTTAGCGGCCTCTTTTTCCGAAATTCCCTGGTCGATAACGGCGGATTGCGTTCGATATTGCATGTCGGCGATCAGGCAAACTCTTAAAACGTGTGAAACCGCCCTCGGAATCAACAGCCCGGTATGTCCTCGCACCAGCACGGATTCATCGGCCAGCATATCGGCCAGCGCCAGCTTCAGGCAAGCGATGGATGTTTCCTTTTCCATCGTGAACTTGTTGAACACCGACGTTTTGGCTGAAAACGCTTTGCAAATTTTGTTTTCAACCAGGCCTGATAGCTTCGCGGCGGCGGCGATGACTTCCTCGTCACCCACAATCCTGAACTCAGTGGTCGCCACAAGCTCCTCGAGAACCCTGTCTTCCTGGCAAAATATACCACTAAACAATACGATAGTCGTCATATCTTATATCTCCATAAAAACAAATCGAGGCGAGATTTAGGGCTTTTTCCGCTTTTAGCACCTATTTATTCAAATCCCATTGTGTTTGTGAAGGATTTATCTGACAAAATATTTTCGCCACCAAGTCACAAAGACACGAAATTTAATTATTAATAAACAATTATTGTTTGTGTCTTGGTGCCTTTGTGGCTATTCCTTCCGGTTTATCCGGGATAGGTTTTACTTTTTTATCCTGAATACCAACGGTTCGGTACACAACTCTTGTCAGGGGACACTCCTCTTCATCTTCTCCTTTATGGGTTTTTTCATGAATCGCTTTCAGGGCTATATCGATGTTGGGATATATATGGTCTTCTCCTATTTTTGTAAGAAGATGGGTTCGCTCCAAGACCGCCATCACGGGCTGAGTGACCCCGCACAAAGAGATATCGATTCCCGCGCTGCGAACCCGATCCACAACCAAAGACAGTGTTTCCTGGCCGGATGCATCCATATCGTTGATCCCTCTGGCCACAAGAATAATATGTTTGAGGTGGGGCTTGTTTTGCCGGTGCATGGCAATCTGATCTTCCATATAACTGGAGTTGGCGAAAAACAGAGGACCGTCGAAACGAACCACATCGATATAGCGACACTCTTTCAATCCATGCCCCAGGGCATCATGGTGTCTTTTGTCCGGACTGAGCGACAGGGAAATCACCCTGGGCCGCATGCTTTTATATAAAAACACCCCAAGCGACAACCCGACCCCCAGTATAATTCCCTTATCCAGATCCGGCGCAAATGCCAGCGTCGCCACAAAAGTAATAACCGATATGACCCCATCGTGGGGTTGGGCGCGCCAGGCGTGAATAAATCCGTGGATATTCAACAACCCCACCACCGCCATCATGATAACGGCGGCTAAAACGGATTGGGGAAGATGGTAGAGCAGCGGGGTAAAAAACAAAAGCGCAATAAACACGGCCAAACTCGTAAAGAAGCTGGACATGCCCGTCACCGCTCCGGCCTGCAGGTTTACCGCCGACCGGGAAAAAGAGCCCGATACGGGATAACTGCCGGTAAATGCCCCGGTGATATTGGAAAGCCCCTGGCCGATCAGTTCCTGGTTGGGATCAAGTCTCTGGCCGGTTTTGGCCGCCATGGCCTTAGCAACGGAAATGGCCTCCATAAATCCGAGCAGGGCGATAATGGCGGCGGAGAAAAACAGGTGGGGGATCGCGTTAAAATCGACCATGGGCCGCGTAATGGATGGAAGCCCCTTGGGAATCATACCCACCACACTTCCCCCTCCGGAAATAACAACCCCTTCGGGATCGATGGGGCGATCCCCGATTTTGATCCGCCATGTACGGCCATCACCAAAATCCGGGCTTTCCACATCTTTTTGGTTTATAAATGAAAGGGTGCCTTTCGGTGAAATAATTCGGGAAAACAATTGCCGTCGAATTTCGCGCCGGTTCAGGAGGGCCCGATATTTTAATTGATCAATCTGGATATTTAACACATCCTTATCACGCTTGGCGTCCAGCATGGCGATGGTATCGCCCTGTTTTTTAAACTGGCTTTGCTGCAAAGTTGCAAGTGTCCGTTTTTTTTCAAGCAACGGGATGGCGTTCTGGGTGTCGTTAAAATCGTTTATCAGCAGATTGATATTGGAATCCTTGATTGCTTCCAGGTGAACGGTGATGTTTTGCTCGAATTGAAACGCCCATGACATGACGGTGGTCACCACCACCGCCGCCAGCACACCTGGAATCCGGCTGTGCAATCGCTTCAAAATAATCATGATGGCAAAGGCGATCACACCCATGAGAAAGGTCGGCCAGTGGGTATAATAGCCGGCGGCCCTGATGACCTGAATAACGGTTTCGTAATGATAGTCGGCCTTGTCGATGTAAACGCCGAATAATTTGGGCAGTTGGGTGGTGGCGATAATGATGGCGGCGGCATTGGTGAAGCCGTTGACCACCGGATGAGAAAGCAGATTGATAACGACGCCCAGGCGAAGCGTCCCGATAATAAGCTGAATCCCTCCGACCAAAATGGCCAGCAAAAGGGCGTAGGCAATATAGCCCGGGCTCCCCGACGATGCCAATGGTTCCAGGGTGGCTGCCGTCATCAGGGAAACAATCGCAACCGGGCCGGTCGCCAGTTGGCGACTGGACCCGAACAGAGCAGCCACAACCGGCGGCAACAAAGACGCATAGAGACCATAATAAGCGGGAAGACCGGCCAATTGAGCATACGCCATGGATTGGGGAATAAGCACCAGGGCGACAGTGAGCCCGGCCGTCGCATCCATTTTCAGCCGCTTTGGGGTGAAATCCTTAAACCAGTCGAGAAATGGGAAAAATTTTGTCAGCATTTAGAATCGCTGTTTTTTTCTTGAATATATCGGGGTTGATGCATTATATATATTAAAAACGATAGTTCTGTCTTTTCTAATTTTTACGGAGCGATAAGTCAAGAATCTAACTATGAAAAACATACCGGAAAAAGCACGCTTGCTGGAGCGCCTGAAAAACGGCCGTTTTAATTTGCCGGATTTTATTTATGTGCCCCCCGAAGATTTTAAAAAGGAGCACTTTACCGCCCTGAAAAAATTTCTTGAAAAGCACCGCGAGAGCTTTAAAGTCATTGCTCGCAGCGCCCATCCGGCGGAAGAATTTTACAAAGGGGGGACATTTACATCCCTGGAAACTTACGCCGATATCGGTGGCGTCATCTTTGCCCGAAAAAAAATGATCAAGGCCATCGATTCTTCCTGCCGGTTATCCGTTTTAAGACAGCAACGATTTGCCGGTGCGCCTGATATCGATCCGGACCAGATGGGCGTTATTGTCATGCCTTTTATTGAAGGCACCTCCGTAATGGCCAAAAAAATCCGGGGTTACTGGGAGTTTGGATACTGCCGGAACCGGACCAGCCGGGTTCGAAGCGATCCATATATTACCACAACCCCCCACAACCGCCACCTGATTGACATATCCGCCGACATCCAAAAAAAACTCGGTTTCCGCTGTGAAATTGAATATATTATCTCCAATGACAACCAGATCTTCGTGGTTCAGGCCAAGGATATTTCCGGGATTGAGCTTTTGGAAGAAAAGGAAACCGAGCGGGCCATTAAACTGGATGGCATTCGCCGGGTTCGAATACGACGCAGTTATCGCGAACGCCCCATGTACCTCATGGATTTGCACGCTGTTTACATGCGAATTGTCAGTTGTTGTGAAGAAATGGTGCTTGACGGCGATACCCCTTCCTGCGGAATTGATGATATCATCCAGATAGTCAAATCTTTCGAACAGGAGCTGGTTGAATTCGCCCTCATGCACCACCGGTTCGGGGTTATTGGTTTGTGCATGAAACCGCCTGAATTTCTTTACCAGGTGGCCAATCACTATCTCGACGATACCCCCGAGCTTCAACAACAACTTTCCGGCGTTCTCCATCAAAATCTTTACGCCACAGACTACTTCCTAACGGAGGCCGACACCCTGATTACCAAGGACCGTATTCATTTAAGCCTATGCGGCCATGATGCCTACGGGGTTGATACGGTTCGCAATCCCCTCTGGTCGGTTTATTGGCACAACGAACGGGATAAGGAAGTGTTGAATAAATTTAACGCGCTGGGTTTTACGACGGGAGATACCGTCGGTATTGATATTGAAGCCGATGACAAACCGCTTGTTTACCGGCTGTAAGATCTCCGGAAAGAAATAAATCCACAAGATTGCGCCGGATGAGGATTACTCTTTGGTGATATCCTCGGACCGGGCGATATCATCTTCCTGTAGATAGCGGCCCGTTCGAATTTCAATTAATTCAAGTGTGTCTTGACCGAGGTTGCTCAGTTGATGGAATACGCCGGGGGGGATATAGGTCGATTCATTTTGCCCGAGTGTGAATTTCTTTTCGCCCTTAACAACTTCAGCCGTGCCCCGGACAAGCACCCAATGTTCGGCCCGATGGACATGTTTTTGAAGGGATATTTTAGCTCCCGGTTTCAGAGTGATCCGTTTGACCTGGAACTGATCTCCCTCAAGAACCTCCTCGGACCATCCCCAAGGCCGATAGACACGCCGGTGAGACCGGGTTTCACGTCGATGGGTGGATTGAAGCTGCTTGACGATCTTTTTAACGTCCTGCACCCGGCTTCGCGGTGCCACGAAGACCGCATCGGATGTTTCCACCACAACATGCCGATCAAGCCCCACCGCCGCCAATAACCGATGAGAGGCGCGCAGATAGCTGTCGTTGACATCATGGGTGATGACATCGCCTGAAATGACGTTACCGCAGGTGTCCTTGATCCCCTCTTGCCACAGAGATCGCCAGGAGCCCAGGTCGTTCCATCCCGCCTCAAGGGGGACCATGGCTCCTTTTTTGGTGTGTTCCATCACCGCATAATCAATGGAATCGCTCGGACAGGCGGAAAAGGCCTTTTTGTCGAGACGGAAAAAATCAAGATCCCGGCGGCCCCGGGTGTAAGCCCTGCGACAGGCGGCTGTAATGTCCGGCGCAGATTTTTCCATCTCCGCCAGGACTTGCTCGGCCGTAAACATGAACATGCCGCTGTTCCAGCAGTATTCCCCTGAATCCACATAGCGTCCGGCGGTATCAAGGTCGGGTTTTTCCACAAATCGAGCGATTAAGAAAGCGGATTCTTCCATTTGAGTTGAGATGCCAAGGGGTTCTCCTTTTTGAATATATCCATATCCCGTTTCCGGAGAAGTCGGCACAATCCCGAAAGTGATCAGGTGTCCTTCTTTTGCCAGTCGGGCGCCGGCAGCCAGGGCGGCATGAAAACGTTTGATGTCATTGATATGGTGATCGGCGGGCAG
>JAOZUU010000022.1:9574-13377 GCA_029938515.1 Desulfobacterales bacterium
CAGCCAGGGCGGCATGAAAACGTTTGATGTCATTGATATGGTGATCGGCGGGCAGGACCAGAAGGACCGGATTTTCTCCCTGTTCTAACGCCTGCAGAGCGGCTACGGTCACCGCCGGGGCCGTGTTGCGGCCCACCGGTTCCAAAAAGATAGCGGCCGGCCGGCAACCGACTTGTTGAAGCTGTTCGGCCACGATGAACCGGTGGTTTTCATTGCACAATACCAATGGATCGGCCATGGATTCAAAACCGTCCAGGCGCCGAATGGTATTCTGTAACAGGGTATGCTCATTCACCAGGGGTAGAAACTGCTTGGGGTGTTGTTGCCGTGAAAGCGGCCAGAGCCGGGTACCGGAACCACCGGAAAGTATCACCGGGACGATCATTAACGCGTCTCCTCAAGAGGGTATTTTTTTCCCTTGACGATAAACCAGGGGTTCAGCAGGTTTTTCTTGTTATAGCGCAAGGGGGTTTGACTTTCGGCATCCAGCACGACTCCGCCGGCCTGTTCCACAATCACCTGACCGGCACCCGTATCCCATTCCATGGTGGGCCCCAAACGCGGATAAATGTCGGCCTTGCCTTCGGCTACCAGACAGAATTTCAGTGAACTTCCGGCCGAGATAAAATCTACCTTGCGATATTTTTGTTTCAAGTTGTCAATGAAGGATTTAAATTCGTCGGATACATGCGACCGGCTCCCGGCCACGGTCAATGGGACCAATTGTTTTGATCCGGAAAGGTCTGAATCGAAATTAAATGGAAGCCGGTTCGCCTGTTTTTCGATTTGATCCGGAGATGCCTGTTCCGGTAATTCGGACGCGGATTCGAGCTTCCATGAGCCGATACCGACAGCCGCAAAATAGAGGGTATCCTTAACCGGCACGTAAATAATTCCCAACTGTGGCGATCCGTTTTGGACCAGGGCAATATTGACGGTAAATTCCCCGTTATGCTTGATAAACTCCTTGGTCCCGTCCAGAGGATCCACCAGCCAGAAGGTTTCCCATTCCCGGCGTTCAGTGAACGGAATGTCTCGTCCCTCTTCGCTTAAAATGGGGATTTGAACAGGCGCTGCCTTTAAATACCTGGACAGGATTTCGTGGCTGGCTCGATCCGCGGCAGTTAGCGGCGATTTGTCCGCTTTGTATTCAATTTCCATGTCGTGTTGATATATTTCAAGAATCGCCCGACCGGCATCCAGGGCGGCGGAAATGGTAACCGGTAAAAGAGTTGAGAGCTGGTAGCTGGTCATTATTATCATTTCCTATTTGATTGTTTCCATATTAGATTGCCAAATCAGGTTGTTATTTTATATATCCCGTTCGTTCAAGATGCAGCAGGATTTCCTGGGCGGCTTCGTCAGGCGTCAGGTCGGTGGTATCGATCACGATTTCAGGCCGGCGAGGAGACTCATAAGGATCATCGATCCCGGTAAAGCCTTTAATCAGCCCGGCGCGAGCCTTGGCGTATAACCCTTTACGATCGCGGCCTTCACATACATCCAGGGGGGTACTCACATGAACTTCAATGAAGCCGCCGTACTCTTCGATGGTTTCCCGGATCTGATCCCGGGTTTTAGCGTAAGGGGCGATGGGTGCGCAAATAGCAATGCCGCGGTTTTTGGTGATTTCGCTGGCTACAAACCCGATTCGGCGGACATTGATATCGCGATGTTCCTTGGAAAAGCCGAGTTCGCTGGATAAATTGCGACGAACGATGTCGCCGTCGAGCAGTGTAACCGGCCGTCCCCCCATCTCGAGGAAACGGGCGTAAAGCACCTTGGCAATGGTTGATTTGCCGGATCCGGATAATCCCGTGCAGAAGATGGTGACTCCCTGCCGGTGACGCGGCGGATAGCCTTTGCGAAGTTCATCGATAACCTCCGGAAAAGTGAACCATCCGGGTACGCGTTTGCCCCGGCGCAGGATTCGGTGAAACTCGTCACCAGATAAGTTCCGAACCGTGTGCGTGGGTTTAACGTCATTGGCGGAAAGATATTCATCTTCCTCGGCGTCGTACACCATTTCATCGAAGCTGATGATACCGAGGCCCAGTTCCTCTGACAGGGATTCCACCAGCTCGGCCGCAGCGCTGGCACTGTAAAAACCGTTGCCATTCTGATCCAGGCCCGGACCGGCATGATTACGTCCGATAATAAAATGGGTGCAGCCATAGTTTTTTCGAATGATGGCATGCAGTAACGCCTCCCGGGGCCCGGCCATACGCATGGTCAGCGGCAAAAGGCTTAACAGCATCATATTGGGAGGGTAGTGCTGGGCGGCTGCCAGGTAACACCGGATGCGAGTGTAAGTATCGATATCGCCTGGCCGGACCTGTTGTACAACCGGTTGTAAAAGCAGATTGGCTCCGACTTTTTCCATGGCCCGAATGGTCATTTCAAATTGAGTGCGATGCAACGGATTGCGCGTCTGAAAACCGACGATTCGCCGCCAGCCCAGTTTACGGTACAACCGTTTTATCTCAACCGGGGTGTGCCGGTGGCGACGGAAGGCAAAATGGAGCGGTACCTGGACCCCTTCAATGGGACCGCCGATATAATACCCGCCGGTCCGTGAAAACAAATAGTCCACTCCCGGATGGGCATGATCGGTAGTACCGAAGACTTTTTCCGATTCCTCCTTTTTATTCACCGGCCAGATATCTTCGATATGAAGGACGGCCAGCATGAACCCCTCGGCATCAAGAAGCGCCAGAGATTGTCCGATTTCAAGCTTCTCGGCCTCTGCTTCGGAAACATCCAGGCAAATCGGCATCGGCCAGATCGTACCGTCCTGGAGTCGCATGCGGTCAAGCACTGATTCGTAATCCGACTGCTTCATAAATCCCGTCAGCGGGGAAAACGATCCGTTCATGAGCAGTTCCAGGTCGGAAAGCTGCCTCGGGGTCAAGGTGATGCCGGGTAAATTCAAGGACAGTTTTTTTAGTATATCGGCGCGGGAAGGCTCGACAATCAGATTGACCAGGTTGTCGCTGAGCGAGGTTATTCGATTCAAATCCATTTTCCACCGATTTTATTAAGTTTTTGTTAAATTTTCGTTCCGATGAATAATTGTAATTGGTTTTAAAGTCAAACGAAACGGTTATCTTATATGAGATCATCCTGGACGAGTCGATATCTTTACAAAAATAGCCATCTATGTCATATCGATTTACAACACAACTCCGAAGTAAACACGTTTGATGAAATCGTAAAAAGTAACGCTGATGGCTAAGTAAAAAGGTTCATATACACCCCGCAGGAAGTGCCCTTGGGGTGCAAGGCGTCGTGTTTTTTCAGGGGCGAGGCGATACATATGG
Organism: Desulfobacterales bacterium; assembly: GCA_029938515.1. GTDB lineage: Bacteria > Desulfobacterota > Desulfobacteria > Desulfobacterales > QNYZ01 > QNYZ01. The sequence goes on from JAOZUU010000022.1 coordinate 12,895, forward strand.
TATGCCGAGCGTCTGAAAAACCACGACAACGCCGTAGATGGGACTTTTTACAACGCCATCACATTTTTTTCTTCCGGTGAATAACATGCTCCAGGAACTCGCCATCCACAATTTCGCCATCATCGACGATCTTCGGATCCGGTTTCACGACGGATTGACGATTTTAAGCGGGGAGACCGGGGCCGGTAAATCGATTGTTATCCAGGCCGTCAATCTTCTCCTGGGCAGTCGGGCTTCCGCCGGTATGATTCGAACCGGGGCCGAGTCCGCCGAGCTCGAGGCTGTCTTCCGGATCGAAGAAAACAGCCCGGTGGCAGCGGCCATGAGCTCCCAGGGATATGCGACCGATGAGGATCTCCTGATACGGCGGGTCATCTCAAGAAACGACCGGCATCGAACGTATATTAACGGTCGTCTGGCTACCGTAAACATCCTGAACACCATTGTTGAAAATCTGGCCAGTATTTCGGGTCAACATGCCCA